>JAGNMH010000614.1 GCA_017991275.1 Acidobacteriota bacterium | reverse complement strand
TTGTCAGCAGCGATAAGGAAGTCACGTACTATACCCACGCCGGACAAATCAAAAAATCCAAGCTGGTTCCTAACATAAAACTCTGATTAACAAACAGCTTCCTGACCGTGAGCATAAATCCTGCGCCAACCAACGACAGGAGTAACCAAATCAATGAATCGAAAATTAACTCTGCTGTTTTTAGCTTTAACTCTGGGTTTGATTGCCTTCGCGGCATTCAGGCCTTCGACTTCCGGCGCTGCGCCGAACACCAACTGGACAGGCTGGCGAGGTTCGGAAGGTACGGGCGTTTCAACCGAAACCAACCTGCCGATCGAATGGAGCGCCGAAAAGAACGTCAAATGGAAAGCCGCGTTGCCCGGACGCGGCCATTCGTCGCCGATTGTCTGGGGAAACAAAATTTTCCTGACCTCGGATATTGAGGGCGAAGCCGTCCCCGGAGCCAAAGCGGTGAAACACATCATCGAAGGTCAGGAATATATTCACCCTGATTCGATTGCCGCAGACATCAAACATACCTTCAAGGTGCTTTGCGTTGATCGTCTGACGGGAAAACTCCTGTGGGAACAAACAGCCTACAGCGGAACCGTGTATGACGGACGCCATCGCAAAGGCAGTTATGCCGCTCCGACTATGGTGACGGACGGCCAGCTTGTTTACGCCTGGTTCGGCGGCGAAGGCGACGGGCTTTACTGTTACGATTTCAACGGCAAGCTGATGTGGAAAACTCCCATCGCTAAAATCGCCAGCGTAGGCATGGGGCCAAGCACTTCGCCCGTCATGGCCGACGGCGTCATCGCTCTGCAATGCGACGAAGACGAAGGCAAAAACTCTTTCATCGCCGGTGTGGACAAAAAGACCGGCAAGGAAGTTTGGCGCACGCCGCGACCTGTGCAGGCAGGCTGGTCAACTCCGCTGGTGGTCAAAACCGACAAAGGAACGCAAATCGTTGCCAGTGGGTTTGAGTGGATCATTTCCTACGAACCGAAAACCGGCAAAGAGTTGTGGCGAATGAAAAGCTTCGAGAGCAACGCCCTGCCTACGCCCTTGGCCGGATTCGGAATGGTCTATGCCTATTCAGGTTATCCGACCAAAAAGACGCTGGCCATCAAGTTGGGCGGTTCCGGCGATGTGACGGCAACCAATCTGGCCTGGAGTTACGACAAAGGCACGGCTTACATCCCTTCTTCGATCCTGTACGGCGACAACATTTACCTGATGACGGATCGAGGGATTTTGACCTGTCTGGACGCAAAAACCGGCAAGGTCATTTATGAAGGCGGGCGCGTTCCAATACCGGCGACGTTCACGGCTTCGCCCGTCGCGTTTGACGGCAAGATTTTGCTGACCAGCGAAGACGGTGACACTTATGTCATCAAGGCTGGGTCGAAGCACGAAATTCTGGCGACCAACTCGGTTGGCGAACCGGTTTATGCTTCGCCAGCAATTTCCGACGGAATGATCTTCATTCGCGGAGAGAAGAATCTGTACTGCATCAGCAACCAAAAGTAGGAGGCAATGATGAAAATCAAAAACTTGCTCATCAGTTTTGCGCTGCTACTCGGTTTGCTGAGCATCGCGGTCGCCTTTCAAAAACCGAACTTCAGCGGCAAGTGGGAACTGGACAAAATCAAAAGCTTCAGCAATCCAGCCGGACTGGATCAATCGGCGACGATTACTCAAACCGGCGACCGGATTACTTTCGACACCAAAGTCAAAACCAATGCCGGTGGAGAGCAGAAAATCACCGAAACGTACACGCTGGACGGAAAAGAGGTTGAGTTCAAACCAGCGGCTCCGCCAAACGCGACGGGCAAGCGAACGGCTTCGTGGTTGCCGAACGGACGCGGGCTTTTAATCAAAGACGAAACGTCTGTGGACGGCAAAGTCGTTTCCACCGTCACACGCAAATGGACGCTTGCCACTGACGGCAAAACGCTCACCGTGGATTACTACATTGATCGCGCAACTGGAACTTTTGAGTCCAAGCGCATATTCAATAAAGTCGAATAACACGCCAACTCAGTGCTGCGCGCGTAAGCAAGCGATCTTTCAGATAAGCCCAGATAAGCCGCTTGCTTACGCGCGCAACACTACTGTCTATTCCGAATGACCCGCCTTATGAAACCTAACAACTTGACCCAAATTTCAGTAACTATTCTTTTGCTTACTTGTTGCTCCACCGCTTTCGGTCAAACCGCCAACTGGCCTCAATGGCGAGGCCCGAATGGCAGCGGCGTTTCCACGGAAAAGAATCTGCCCGACCAATGGAGCGCCGACAAAAACATACAATGGAAAGCTCCGTTGCCGGGACGCGGGCATTCTTCGCCGGTGGTTTGGGGGAACAGGATTTTTTTGACGACTGATCTTGAAGGTGAAGTCATTGAAGGAGCCAAAGCCGTCGAACACGTTCGCAGCGGCAAAGTTTGGGTGCATCCTGACGCCGTTTCAGGTAACAGAAAGCACACCTTGAAAGTACTTTGCCTGGATCGAGTTACTGGCAAGATTCTTTGGGAGCAGGTCGCTTACGAAGGCACAGTGCTGGATGATCGGCATCGGAAAAACACCTACGCTTCAGGCACGCCGGTGACAGACGGCAAATTTGTTTACGCCTTCTTTGAAGCGGAAGGGCTTTACTGTTACGACTTCAACGGCAAGCTGGCCTGGAAAACCAACGTTGGCAAAGTTAGCAAAGTCGGCATGGGGCCGGGGACTTCGCCTGTGTTGTACAAGGATTTGATTATCCTGCAATGCGACATAGAAGACGGCGGGCCGCAGTTGTCGTTCATCTCTGCCGTGGATAAACGCACAGGCAAAGAAGTCTGGCGAGTCAAACGCGATCATCGAAAGACACACGCCACGCCGTTGATCGTTCGCAGCGGCAATCACGATGAATTGATTACCAACGGTTGGGAAACGGTTGTCGCTTATGACCCGGCAACGGGAAAAGAGTTGTGGAGTTGCGAAGGCGTTAAAGGCTGGGGAATTCCTAGTCCCGTGGCCAACAACGAAATGGTGTTTATGGCGGCGGGCTATCCGAACAAACGCGCGATGGGCATTAAGTACGGCGGTTCGGGTAACATCACTGGCACTCAAAATCTGGTCTGGAGTTACGACAAAGGCACTGCGTATGTCGCTTCGCCGATTTTGTACGGCGATTACCTGTACCTGATCAGCGACAAAGGCATTCTGACCTGCATCGAAGCCAAGACCGGAAAAATCACTTATGAAGGCGGCAGAGTTCCGATTCCGGCCAGCTTCAGCGCCTCACCGGTCGCCTTTGACGGCAAGCTGTTTTTGACCAGCGAAGACGGCGACACCTTTGTCATCAAAGCCGGGCCAGTACACGAAGTGCTGGGAACGAATTCTCTGAATGAGCCAGTGCTGGCTTCACCCGCCATCGCCGCCGGAAAAATCTTCATTCGCGGCGAAAAAAACCTGTACTGCATCGGGAAATAGGAAATTTGGAGCGCTGCGGCTTGGCGTAGCTTTGGATTTCAAAGCAATTTTATTACTGATAACTTGAATTTCTGAGCAAGAAAAAGCCCGGATTGTTATGGAGATAACGATCCGGGCTTTAACGATTATTTTGATGAAAATGGAAAGCTGCGCCAAGCCGCAGCACTCCAAATTTAGTAAATCAGCTTCACGCCAAACTGAATCCTTCGCGGGCTTTCAGCCGAAAGGACTCGGCCAAACGAAGACGAGCCTACGAAGTTATCCGGCAAGCCAAAGTTCGGATGGTTGAACAGGTTGAAGAACTCTGCACGAAATTGAACGGTCGCTTTTTCTTTGATTGAAGTATTTTTCAGCAAGGAAAAATTGACGTTCTGGTAACCGTCTCCATCCAGAATGTTACGGCCTGAGTTTCCAAAGCTGCCAAAACGCGGAACCGCAAAAGCCGCAGTGTTAAACCATTGTTCCACTGTTGGGTTGCTCAACCTTGCCTGGCCAGTCAGGTTCGGGCGGTCGTTACCCAAGAAACCCAGGTTGGAAATCCCAGTGTTGCTGTTGTCGAATTCTGGCAGCAGCGCGACTGTGAATGGTCGCCCAGTTTGCAGAGTAATCACTCCGTAAG
>JAGNMH010000613.1 GCA_017991275.1 Acidobacteriota bacterium | reverse complement strand
AGTCAGTACCGCGCGCGTGAGCAAGCGGTTTTGGCGTTGAGTCAGTACCGCGCGCGTGAGCAAGCGGTTTTGGCGTTGAGTCAGTACCGCGCGCGTGAGCAAGCGGTTTTGCAGAGAATAGCGTAACGGCAAGACCCATTGCCGTAGCAAAAAAGCCGGTGACAAAAAGTTTTATGGCTCGACGCATAAGTGCCTCGACAGATTTTCGATTGCTTGTTGATGAACTCGATCAGCGATTCTGATCGCGCGGGAATTGGTCAATCCAAGATGACGACGCAAAAGATAGCACAGCGATTTTGGGTTGGCGAGCGGGCGTTGGGCAAAGTTCAAGCGCGTGCTAAAGTGCCGCCGCTTTCATCCGCAAGATGTTTATCTAACCCACAAAACTTGAGAGGAAAATCGTGATGAGTTTCAGATTCACACTGGCTGTCGCTGTGTTGTTGTCGTTTGTTTTCGCTCCGCAACCGAGTTCGGCGCTTAACCCAAAAGCTTTGCAAAAGGCTTTGGCCGCCAAACCAAGCGGAGCCGCCGCCGATAAACTGGCCGAAGAGATTCGCGCCTGGTTTGGCAAAGAGGCTTTGGTCAAAGGTGCTCCGGCAAAGATTGACGATTTGACGGTCGCCTGGGCGGTCGAAGTGGCGAACGCCAAAACCGCGCCGCGAGTGGTTTCGCTGGATGGCAAGTTCACGCAACCGCTCAATCGAGTAGGCAGTACGGATGTTTACGCCGCAGTCGCTGAACTGAAACACGGCTCAGCGATCAAGTGGCAGTTTGAAATCGGCGACCAGAAACTGACTGCTGGCAACGGCCAGTTGGAGGTTTATGTGACTCCGGCGGAAATGAAAAAACAGGCGGGCGTTCCAGAAGGCAAGCTGATTCAAATGCCGAAATGGGAGAGCAAAATTTTTGCGGGAACTACGCGCGACTGGTGGGTTTATGTTCCGGCTCAATACAAGGCCGAAAGCCCGGCTTGTGTCATGGTGTTTCAGGATGGGCAGAGCGCCAAAAACTACACGCCGGTTGTGTTCGACAACCTGATTTCCAAAGGCGAAATGCCTGTCACCGTCGGCATTTTCATTTCGCCCGGCATCAAAGCCGACGGCAAACCGAATCGCAGTTTTGAATACGACACGTTGTCGGATCAGTACGCGCGCTTTTTGCTGGAAGAGATTCTGCCCGAAGTCGAAAAAACTTATAAGTTGCGCCACGACGCAGCCAGCCGAGCCATTGGCGGCATCAGCAGCGGAGCCATTTGCGCCTGGACTGTCGCCTGGGAACGTCCAAACGAATTCAGCAAAGTGTTGTCGTGGGTTGGCAGTTTCACGAACATCCAGCACGGCGCGACGTTCCGCGAAGGCGGCCACAATTACGAAGCCATGATTCGCAAAGCTCCGAAGCGTCCGATTCGGATTTTCATGCAGGACGGCGAGAACGATCTGGATAACGCCAATGGCAATTGGCCTCTGGCGAATCAGACTTTGGCCAAGTCACTGGCTTTTGCCGGCTACGATTTCAAATTCGTTTATGGAAACGGATTCCACAGCGACAGGCATGGGCGATCGGTTATGCCGGATTCGCTTCGCTGGCTGTGGCGGGATTACAAAGCCGAGAAGTAACCGAGTAAAAAAAGAAGGCGAATCAAAGCAGGTTGAAAGACTTGATCTGCTTTGATTCGGATTTCCGTCTGTGAACTCCGGAAATCGCCAATAAAATCCATCCCAGTCAGCCGTGTATGACGTTCAGCCCGTCAGCGTGCGCGGCAATGTCGAATCCAACTTCAGCTTTTACTGACCAACTCCACCCAGAAAAAAAACTAAGCCGTGGCTGATACGAATTTCATGCGCTTGTCGCTTTCCTGTGTGCAAGCACAAAAACAGACGACGACAGGTGAATTCAAAAACACCGTCGCCAATATCAAACGAATGAACGGTAAATCTCAGAACAAAGAGAGGTGACTATGTTCGGCGAAAAGAAGTACGTAAAAGATTATGACACGGCAAGTCATCCGGGAGATTCGGGTGCATTTATGGCAGCTATCGTGTGCATCCTGGGTTTGACGTTTGTGGCCTGGACAGCAATAGGACAGTGATGGCTCGGCATCAAAAAGCCAATTGAACTCAGCCGCAGATAAAGCTTTTCTTCGTGACAGCGCAAATCAGTGGCGGCGCAAAAAATCAGCAAACGCCGCCGTCAACCAAAGATTCTTTCAGCAAAAAGGAGCAACTTTATGAGATCCAAATACTCAGCATTTTTCTTTGCCTCGGCAATCCTGGCAACTTTGATTATGGCTGCGCTGACCGTCAGCGCCCAAAACCGCTCAGTCGAAAATACAGGCGTGAAGCATGGCTCATTGACTGAAATCTGTTTTCGTCCCTTCGTCTTCATACGCATTCGTGATTTGCAGGCATTGTCCGACGTTGAACGAGTCATTGAAAAAGACCCAGCCGGTCAATTGATCTCTGTCGCCAATCAGGCCGACGCTGATTTTTTTGTAGGCTTCATCAACAAACCGGCCAACAATCCGACCATTGCAAAGTCCGGTTTTGTTCTGCCTGATCCAAACCAAATCACCAGCGACCACACAGGCCAGATGGTGATTTATACACAAAATAAACGCGGTCAGGTTCGTATCATCTGGACGGATCAAAAAGGCAGCAATCGCCCTGAACGCGCAATGTTTGAATTTCTACGCGCCTTGGACAAAGACAAAGAAACCTCTCTTCAATTGCCGCTCAAGGAAATCAACGACCAAATCGCTGCAACCGAAGTCGGTATTGAGAAGTTGGGAGATGCGACCAAGCCGAAATTCACTTACCGCGCCCGTGCCAAATACACCGAGGAGGCACGGGCGAACAGGATGATGGGAACTGTTGCGATGAGCGTCATTCTCAACTCCGACGGCGAGCTGAGCGATTTGATGGTAATCAAAGGATTGCCTTATGGCTTAACGGCAAGCTCCATCGAAGCGCTGAAGCAAATGCGCTTCGTCCCTGCAATGCGCGACGGCAAGCCAATCAGCATTCGCACTTACCTGGAATTCAACTTCATGCTTTATTGAGCGGACTCAGGGATAATGAATCGAATCGCAGCCGTTTTAACCCTTAACCTTGCCGGTGTGAAACCGGCAGATTCGCCGTCAACGTCCACAAGTAAAGATGGCAAAGGCTGCGAAGTCGTGACCGTGATGGTGCGGCCTCGCAACAATTTCACTTTCGGATTTCGCAAATGCCAGCCAAAGCGAATCCGTGGAAGCTCTCTCAACACGTCCCACCGACTGGCGTTGTCAGTCAGCACAACATCCATAAATCCATCATCAAGTTGGGCTTGCGGCGCGAACTTCATACCGCCTCCGGCAAAACGGCCGTTGGCGGCGACGAAAAAGTTCGAGCGGATTTCTTCCGTTGAGTTGTCGTCGAAAAGAATCCTTACCTGATGATTGCGGTAAGTTTTCAAAGCCTTCAGCGCGGCCAACACAAACCGAATGTGACCGCCAATCCAGCCAGGCCAGACAGCGCGCCATTCGTTGACCAGTTTTACGACTTCGCCGCCAAGCCCGAAGCTGATGACGTTGATTGAATAACAATTAACCGGCTGGCCGTCATGTCCGATCAGTTCAATTTCAATCAGGTCAATCAATTGGTTATGTCCCCCGATAAGCGCCTGCAAAGCAATCTCCCGGTTCATCAAACCAACCGAGCGCCGAAAATCTGAACCAGTTCCGCAAGGCAATAAACCGATTGCGGCGTCTGGATTTATTGGCTGGCCGGCTGAGTCGAAATAACCGCTGACGACTTCATTTAGCGTGCCGTCACCGCCAACCGCAACCACGCACGCCTCACCCGCCAGCAAAGCCTGCCGAGTTACCTCGCAGGCTTCGTCTGGAAGGGAAGTCAGGTGTTCTTTGAAACTGATGCCGCGCGCGACCAGCACTTGCCTCGCCTTAATCCATTCGCATTTTGCACGGCTACGGGCGGCAGTTGGATTTATGACAAAAAGCACAGGTAAAAATCAGTCGAGTAAATCGGGTTGTTCTTTGGTGATGCGCGCATAAAGAGGCTGGAATTGAAACCATCCGGCCAGTGT
>JAGNMH010000612.1 GCA_017991275.1 Acidobacteriota bacterium | reverse complement strand
ACACAATATGGTCATTCCGATGTCAGCCAGCGAATATCCGGCTTATGTCAGCAACCGCGGAGGCCTTGCCCTCGCCGGTAACAAATTGCTGCCGGTTACGACGACAACCGGCGGGCAGTACGCGCTGAATTACGGGATGGTTGAGTTGCAGCAGTTATTTCAACAGGGCAAGCTGGCTGTCGTTGCCAACACCGGTATGCTGAACCAGCCGACGACAAAACAGCAATATCAGCAAAACTCTGTGCCGTTGCCGACTCAGTTGTTTTCGCACTCCGACCAGGTTGTGCAGATGCAGGCGGGCATTCCCAGCGCCTCTGCCAGCAGTGGTTGGGGAGGGCGCATCGCTGATTTGATGCAACCGAACAACGCTGCTTCCAGTTTTCCGGCCTCAATTTCGATGAACGGTTCTGCGCTGTTTTGTGCAGGCTTGAGCGTGCCGGGAACCAATCTGCAACCGGGCAACAGTTTGGATCAATACGCAATGAGCGGCGGTTGGCCTCAATCTGCCGTTGATGCTCGCGCTAGCGCTCAGAAACAGATCATTGCCTTGGGAAACAGCAATCGCATGATTGCTGCGGCTGACAAAGTGATGAACGACATTTGGCAACTCAATTCGATTCTGAAAAACGCCAGCGGAGGTGGCAACACAGGTTTCGATCCGGCGGTTGCCAATACTGCGTTGGGCAAACAGCTCAGCGCCATTGCTCAGCTAATCAACGTCCGCGCTCAAACCGGCGTAGGCCGTCAGGTCTTTTTTGCCGGGCTTGGCGGTTTTGACACGCACAGCGGTCAGGATTATCAGCAATGGGATTTGCTGCAACAGTTAAGCAAAGCGATGAAGGCATTTTACGATTCGACTTTTGCAATGGGCGTCGCCGGTCAAGTGACGACCTTTACGCTCTCCGATTTCGGGCGTTCGCTGCAACCCAGCGGAACAGGTTCGGATCACGGCTGGGGCAGTCATTATCTGGCGATGGGTGGAGCCGTCAACGGTCAACAGGTTTACGGCTCTTTCCCGATCTTCAATGTCAACGATTCCGCCTATAACCCGAATGCGTTTGCCGACAATCGCGGCATTCTGCTGCCGACGACTTCGCTGGCACAGTATGGCGCGACGCTAGCCAAATGGTTCGGCGCGCAGAGTTCACAGTTAGGTACGCTTTTCCCTGAGTTGCTTAACTTCCCGGTCAGCGATTTAGGATTCATGTCCTGACCCTGAATAGCTGACGATCTGAGCAAAACTAAAGCGAGAAGGCCGAGAAGGCGAGATAACAAATCTTGCCATCTCGGCCTTCTCGCTTTTCGTTTTGGTTTTTCCAGATTGTTTTGAAGCCGCATTAGACGAATTGCTGATGGAAAATCATAGGGCTTTGGCTTATGCTGGCGCGGCTTGGATGTCCCGCACGAACTTCTCATATTCGTCAAATTCATAATTTTCGGAGGAATAATTCCAGTGCAATCAGGTGCAAAGGCGAAGACCGCCAAAGCAAACGAAACTTCTGCTGCCGAAACCGGCTCATCGTTGTCCGGCTTGGGCATTATGATGTTGCGAGTGGCGGTCGTAATCGGTGGCGCTTCGGTGATGGTCGTTGAAATTCTTGGCTCGCGTGTGTTGGCTCCGGTTTTCGGGACTACGCTGCACGTTTGGAGCGCGTTGATTACTGTAACTCTGGCTTCGTTGGCGATTGGATACGCCTGGGGCGGACGCATTGCCGACAAACGTCCGGGCTTGGGTACGCTGATGACGGTGATGGCAATCGCCGGTGGCACATTACTGGTCGCTGACCTCATTACCAAACCAGTGCTTAGTGCTGCTTATGACGCTGGAATGGTTTCCGGCACGTTCATCGCGGCGGCTGTCTTGTTTCTTCCAACGTTGCTCTTGCTCGGCATGGTTTCGCCGATGGCTGTGCGAGCGGCAGTGAACCAACTTCATCTTGGAACCAGCGTAGGCAACTTATACGCGATCTCAACCATCGGTTCGGTGATCGGCAGTTTGGCCGTTTCTCTTTTGATAATTCCGAACATGAGCGTTCACGTGGCGATCATCGGCACGGCAGTGGCTTTGGCTGTTGTTCCGCTGTGGTATCTGCTGGTCAGGAAACGAATGCAGCAAGCAGTGCTGTTGTTGGTTGGCCTGGCGCTGGCTTCGGTCGGGACAGCCGTTGCCGGACAGGAGGCAGACCGCGAAGTGATGTACAAAAATAAGCCTCATCGTGTGACTGCCCGTGTGCCGTCGTCTTACGGCGATCTGGTGGTCAGTGACGAAGGCAGCGTCAAATATCTGTTTTTGAACGGAGTCCAGCAAGGTTCGATGATCGGAGATGTTTCAAACGCCGCTTATGCTTACGGTTTGGAGCGGCTGGCGACGGTCAAAGGCGTCCCTAAAAAAGTGATGATCTGGGGACTTGGCGCGGGAGTTTATGCGCGGGCGATGGCCGAAGCCGGTTCTGATGTAACAGTTATTGAAATTGATCCGATGTCTGAAAAAGTTTCGCGCGAACATTTTGGCTTGCCGCCGTCGGTCAAGGTGATTGTCGGCGATGCCAGAACCGAAACAGCTCGACTGAAGGAAAAATACGATGTGATCGTGTTGGACGCTTTTAGCGGAGATTCGCCGCCGTTTCATTTGCTGACGCGCGAAGCTTTCACTGATTTGAAAGAAAAACTGGCTCCGAACGGATTGATCGTCGCCAATATCGTTGGCGGAGTTTCTGGCGAAGCGGCTCGACTTGTTTCGTCTGTGGTGATGACACTGGAAAGTGTGTTTGGCAAAACTCAGGTTTTTTCGCCGAATTTTTATCTGGCTAAACAGCGCGATCCCAACCTGAACACATCAACGTTTGTTTCGACAATGTTTTTGGTCTGTGGTGAATTGCCCGAAACACCAGCGCCGTTCACGATGAAAGTGGCCGATCACATTCGCCAGATGAATTACATAGAATCGGTTTTTCAGTCGAAAGTTGATTTGCCGCGTGACCAGGCAGTGGTTTTGACCGATGCTTTCGCACCGCTGGAGGCCTGGTCTGATGCTGCGGTTCGCGCGATGAGATATTGAACCATTTTGCGAGGTGAAGTGATGAGCACAACAGTTGCTACAAAAACCAAAATGGATTTGGTTGAGGAACTCTACCGGGTTCCTGAGCACGGCAAGGCTGAGATTATTGGCGGAAAGGTGATCAGCTTTATGGCTAGGGGGAAAAGACCCAGCCGTGCCAGCAGTCGCATATGGCGTAGCCTGGATGATTACGAAAGTAGTCATGGCGGAGGCTTGGCGGTGAATGATAACGCCGGATTCATAGTTGATTTGCCAAATCGTAAATCATTCAGCCCAGATGCCGCCTGGCATCTGGGCGAAATTGGCGATCAAGAAACGGAAATGGATTTTTACGACGGCGCGCCCGTTTTTGCCGCTGAAGTTCGCAGCAAACTGGATTACGGACAATATGCCGAACGTCAGATTGAAGAGAAGCGAAGAGATTATTTTGCAGCCGGAACCAAAGTCGTATGGGATGTTGATTTGCTCGGCGAAGATGTGGTGCGGGTTTATCGCGCTGATAATCCTGATTCTCCAACTGTTTTCCGGCGAGGTGAAATCGCCGACGCCGAACCGGCGGTTCCGGGTTGGCGAATGCCGGTTGATGATTTATTTCGTTGATATAGCTTGAAGTGGACAATCGGCGGTTGAATATGCAAAATGACCGCCAGTTTTCCGATCCCACGAACTTTATTCATCCCTTTTATTTTTTGCCCCGATCCTGCTCCAACAGGAAAAAAACAATTTGCTCCGCTGAGCAAAGGAGTGGTGTCGCAATGAAAAGGTCGCGTTTTATTGTTTTACTGTTGCTCCTCACTGCAACAGGTTTACTGGCTGGCGGGTTGATCGCCCGAGCAAAATCGCCAAATGAAACTTCGCAGGATTTGAGGCAACTGGCCTTAAAGAAGATTTCTCCGTGGGTGATGGCGAAAACCACCGATGGACAGGAAGCCGAATTTTTAGTCATGCTCGGCGAACAAGCAGATTTGAGCTTGGCTGATAGACTGCAAACCAAAGAAGAAAAAGGTCGTTACGTCTTTAATGCAC
>JAGNMH010000611.1 GCA_017991275.1 Acidobacteriota bacterium | reverse complement strand
AAATATCTCTTCATCGCGGACAAGATTCGTCAGGCCGTCAGTGCATAAGACAAAAGTGTCGTCTGTAGCTATTCGAATTGGTTCTGGCAGCAAGTCGGGCAATATATGCGCCCGCAGGCCAAGCGCTCGATCCAGCCAGTTTCGATCAGGGTGAGTGGCGGCTTCGTCTTCGGTAATCAATCCGTCATCCAGCATGCGCTGGACCCGCGAATGATCTCGTGTCAGTTGGCGTATCCGATCGTCACGAATCAGGTAAACCCTGCTATCGCCAACATGTGCAACGTGAGCCGTTTCTTCGTCCAGTACCAGAGTTGCACAGGTGGAGCCCATACCTTTGTATTGACGGTCACGACTGGAACGGTTATGGATTACGCGATTGGCTTCGGCAATCGCCAGCGACAGCCTGTCGTTAACTGAAAATTTGGAATCACTGGTGCTGAAGAAACTTTGGCGTATCGTCTGTACCGCCAATTGGCTGGCCACCTGACCGCAGACAACCCCGCCCAAGCCATCAGCTATTACGATCAAACTGCAAGTGTTGCGTTCGTCGTTGACGCAGCAGATGGCGTCTTCATTGTCTTTCCGCTCAAGTCCAATGTCGGTGCGATGAGCGATTATGATCTGATGACGCATAGAAACCCAAAAGGCACAAAGCAAATACCAAAAGCAAGCTGGCAGGAGTTCAACCTGTTGCCTCTGATGTTTGCTGTTTGATTTTTATGTGGTGCGTTGGGCGGCGACAAAAGTCATCACTGAGTTCCCAAGTCGAATTTCATCATAGCTTTGCAGTGGATGTGCTTCGTTGATTTCGCGCCCGTTGACGTAGGTGCCATTGCGAGAAAGATCATCCTTGATTAAGAAACGACCCTCGCGGTATACGATGATCGCGTGTGAGCCGCTGACCGTTTCGTCTTCCAGGACAATATCGCATACCGGATTGGCCCCCATGCGATTGTAGCCAGAATAAATTCTGTAATCCTGGCCGTCCGGGTTGTTTGCGTAATTGACGAGCCAGCCGACAAGCAGTCCCTTTGATGCTCGTTGCGAAGTCGCATCGTCCTCGACAAGAATTGTTCGGCGGTCATCCACCGTCGCCAGTTTTGGAAGCGGGCTGTGAACATCCGGTTTTGATGGTTTAAGGTCGGATGAGACAACAGTCGCTGCTTGTGACTGTGCTGTTAAAAATGGCGATGGAACGATTGGCGGTGGTGGTGGCTCAAAGTCTACTACAGGTATTTCAGCAATTGTTGTTTCGGCCATATGCGAAATAACTTCGGTCGGGGCAGAAATCTGTGGTTTTGCAGCGTTTTTTTGTTCAGTCACTTCTGAGATTTCGATCTCGCCTATGCGGGTCTCAAAAGCCTGTGGTGGGACAACAGGTTCAAATGATCCGATGCGGGTTTCAAAGTTCCCAGGAAATGGCTCAGCGTTGGTGGAGAATTCTCCGGTTGGCGCGGATGCCGAGATTGTTGTCGCGGCAGATGGTGAAACGCCCTGGAACGAATTCGGCGGCTCAAAAGCCGTAACTGGCTCTTCAATGCGCGTGGCGAACTCGTTTTGCGAATCAGGCGAAGAAGCAGATTCAGGCTGCGGGCAGTAAGGGCAGTATTGATAAATGGCGCTATAAACATGTCCCTGCGGACAGTTGATCAGCGATGAAGTTGGCATGGACGGTCGCGGAAATGGGTTGCCGCAATTGCCACAAAATTTCGCGGTATCCATGTTCTGACTACGACAAACCGGACAGGTCAGCATCTGAATCCTCCTCAAATCACGAATAGGCCGATGGTCGCCTAAATCTTTTAAGAAACAAAAATAGCTAGAAATAACAGTTAATTTTCCATGGGGCTGAACCGACGCAATCATACTACCATGCTCAGTATTGAGTGCGACAGATTGTAATCGCTGTGGCGAGATAAGTTGAGTCTTTTGGCGCATTACAATGGGTAGAAACACGTTGACGGTATCCAGCCCTTTCAGTAAACTCCGGCGTGCTAGTGATAGTTACTCACACCGGCATTGAACTCCTGCAACACCTCGCGTTAGCAGATCGCCTCTCGTTTTTTGACGGGCATTTGTTATTGATTCTTCAGGAGGCGGCGCTAGCAAATCCAGTCTTCTCGACAAACAATTGTATTGAATTCGTCACTGGACAACGAGCGATACTTTGGAATGACCGCCCGATAACCCCGCATCCTAGCTGCATTTTGGCAAAATGATATTTCATTGATAGGGCTGGTCAGTGTCAGTTAATAATCAACAAAACACGAATTCTGAACCAGGAGAGCAGTATTTTACATGCCTACTTCACGATTTTTCCGAAACAAAGCTGTCTTCATATTTTGCCTGATTCTGACTTTAGCTCTGCCGTTGGTTTGGGGCTGGCAATCTTCGCGCGCGGCCAAACAGCCCGCAAGCAAGCAAGATGATCATCATTCGTCAGCCGTCGAAAGCAAGTCTTTAGTTCCTGGTTATCGTAGTTCAACCGGAAAACACAAATTGCGCGTCACTGATCCCAAAATTGCAGTGGAATTGAAACATCTTGGAGCCAGGCTGGTGGCGGATTACGGTTCGTTTCAAGTGTTCGATGCCGACGATGTGGTCATGCGGGCGATGGGAAAGAACGACGCCATGAGTTTCAGTGACGAAGACAATCTTATCCTGCTCAACTCTGGCCCGCTAGACACAACCAAAGCCGAATTGCAGTCTCGACGCGGAAAAATCACTAATCCAGATAGTGGCGAACCATCACTTCATCTGATTCAGTTTGCCGGGCCGATCAGGCCGGATTGGTACGAGGGGCTTGAGTCAACTGGCGTCAAAATCGTCAATTACATTCCGAACAATGCTTATCTGGTTTACGGCGACCAGCAACAACTGAGCAAACTTTCTGCCTGGGCTTCACGCGCTGCATACGTCCAATGGGAGGGCGAATACACACGCGAGCACAAAATTGACCCTACTATTTCTGCTGGATTGCGTGGCGGCAGTTTACGCTCGGTCGAAGACAGCGAATTTTTTGCAATCCAGCTGGTGGCTGATGAAAATGGCAACCAGACCACAAAACTAACGATTGATGGGCTGAAGACCGAACCGATTCGCAGTCAGTTCAATGTTTTGAATTACGTTAACATTATCGTCAAGCTGCCTGTTCTGGTTGCGGATCGCCAGTTGGCAATGCGTCCCGACGTGGTTTCGATTTCACGTTATGTTGTGCCGGAAAAATTCGATGAGCGACAGAGTGTGATTATGACCGGCAACCTGACAGATAACGCTCCAACGCCAGGCAATTACCTGACATACCTGGCAAATCAGGGATTCACTCAAGGCCAGTTCGACAGTTCCGGATTTGGGGTCAACGTCGTGGACAGCGGAATTGATAACGCGACGATTTCGCCGAATCATTTCGCATTGTATTCAGGCGGAGTCACTTCAAATGCCAGCCGTGTCATTTTTAATCGGTTGGTGGGAACGCCGAACGGGGCGAACAGCACGTTGCTGGGTTGCGACGGTCACGGCAATCTCAACGCACACATCATTGGAGGATTCATCCCCACAGGTTCGCCATTCGATGCATTCCCGCATGCTGATGCCAACGGATTTCGTTATGGACTGGGCGTTGCGCCTTTTGTCCGGCTTGGCTCGACAGTAGTTTTCGATCCGAACACCTGGACGTTTCCCAGTCTGCCTGCCATAGAATCGCGCGCTTATAACGACAACGCCCGCATCAGCAGCAATAGTTGGGGATCAAACGTTGGCGGAGCCTACACCATTGATTCGCAGGCTTACGATGCGCTGGTGCGAGATGCTCAGCCGGATGGCGCGCCTTTTACACAGGCAGGCAATCAAGAAATGGTGATTGTCTTTTCCGCAGGCAACCAAGGCCCCTCCTCAACCAGTATTGGCGCGCCCGGCACTGCCAAGAACGTTATTACTGTCGGAGCTGCGGAAAACGTCCTGGATATTGGTGGCAGTGACGGTTGCGGGATAGGCAGTGCCGGAGCAGACAACGCTAATGACATTATCAGTTTTTCCAGCCGAGGGCCGACAACCGATGGTCGTCACAAACCTGAAATCGTAGCGCCCGGAACGCACATCACTGG
>JAGNMH010000610.1 GCA_017991275.1 Acidobacteriota bacterium | reverse complement strand
TCGCGCTTCTTCGACTTGCGAACTGCTGTTCGACAATTGCCGGGTTCCGAAAGAAAACGTGCTGGGCGAAGTCGGCAAAGGTTACAAGATCGCAATTGAAACCTTGAACGAAGGCCGCATAGGCATTGGCGCTCAGATGCTGGGCCTGGCTTGCGGAGCTTATGAAGCCGCGATTGCCTACACCAAAGAGCGCAAACAGTTTGGCCAGACGATCAGCGAAAATCAGGGCGTGCAGTTCCAGATAGCCGAAATGGCCGTCAAGATCGAAGCCGCCCGGTTGATGGTTTACAACGCCGCTCGACTGAAAGACGCCAAACAGCCGTTCATCAAACAAGCCGCAATGGCCAAACTTTTCTCTTCAGAAATCGCTGAAGAAGTAGCTTCGATGGCGGTGAACCTTTACGGCGGTTACGGTTACGTTAAAGATTATCCGGTCGAAAAATTCTTCCGCGATTGCAAGATCGGCCAGATTTACGAAGGCACATCAAACATGCAGAAACAGACGATTGCCAAAATGTTGCTGGCTGAATAATCTCGCGGCATTGGTGCAAATTGAGGAGGTCGTTTTATGGAAAACAATCTGGTCGAACAAGTCACCACTAAAGTCGCTTCATTATCTTTGGAGCAGCAGCGCGAAGCTTTGGCATTGATTGAAGCCATTGGCAGCCGAACTCGCGCTTCTGTGGCTCCCCGTGCGCTCAGGCTCAAGGGCGCAACTGCCGGTCCGGGGCCTAAGCTCACGCTGGAAGATTTGAAAGAAGCGCGGCAGGAACTGTGGGGCGATGTGGAGAGCGGAAAATGAGTGTGGTTGCCGATATACACGCCATTATCTGGTACGTTGACTCGCCAACAGACCTTTCTCAAGCGGCGACATCTGCAATGGATGCCTCCGCAAACGACCCGATTCAGCGAATCTTTCTTTCGGCCATCAGTCTGATTGAAATGCAGTACCTGGTCGAAAAAGGAAAGATCAAGCCAACTATCCTGCCAAAGATATTGGCTGAAATTGACAATCCGCAACCAATTATCGAGGTGGTTTCAATTGATCGCCAAGTTATTGACCACCTGGCTTTGGTTCCACGTTTAACCGTTCCAGATATGCCAGATCGCATTATTGGAACCACGGCATTGCTGCTAAACCTGTCATTAGTCACCGCCGATACGAAAATCCGTGCATTGTCCAACATCGTGACGGTATGGTGATTCCACGAGGCTAAATTGAAAACATCTACAATTATCCCTGAAGATTTGCGCGGCGTATTTTCCGTTCCGCCGCTGGCCAGAAAAAACGACGCTCGGCGCTCGCTGGATTTTGAGCAAAACGAACTGATCGCAAAACACATTGCCGCCGGAGGCATCACGCGGTTTTTGTATGGCGGCAACGCCTTTCTGTATCACGTGACTCTGGCCGAATACTCTGCCTTGCTGGACTGGCTGAGCGGTTTTGCCGATGATCACTGGGCGATTCCCAGCGCTGGCCCTTCGTATGGTCGAGCGATGGATCAAGCCGAGTTGTTACGCAAATACGACTTTCCGGCTGTCATGCTGTTGCCTTGCGCCGACCCGCGCGATGCTGCAGGTTTAGAAAGAGGTCTGCGCGAATTTGCAGACGCCTCCGAAACCAAACTGATTTTGTATTTGAAAGAAGAAAACAACTTCGGCGCGGACAAAGAAGCCGGCTTGGATGTCGTGGCTAAGTTGGTTGATGAAGGCGTGTGCGTCGGGATCAAGTACGCTGTCGTCCGCCAAGCCCCTCAGCAGGACGCTTACTTGGAATCTTTACTGACTCGCGTTGATCGCAATCTGGTGGTCAGCGGCATCGGTGAACGCCCGGCGGTCATCCACATGCGTGATTGGAAATTGCCGGGCTTTACGACCGGCACGGGTTGCATCGCGTCGCGCCAGAGCCAGCAATTATTCGAGGCCTGCTCGCGCGGAGATTTTGCCGAGGCGGAAAAGCTGCGCGAACTGTTCATTCCTCATGAAGATTTGCGCGATGCCTGGAATCCGGCAAAAGTTCTGCACCATTCAACCGAACTGGCCGGCATTGCCAAAGTCGGTTCTCCGCCACCATTCCTGTCGCCGCTTTCGGCTGAACGTTTAAGTGAGCTTGGGCCGGTCGCTCAAAAACTGGTTTCCTTGAACACATGAAAAAAGCAATGGCGATGGAGTACCTCCATCGCCATTGCTGGATTTTCTTTTTGTCACCACCAGATTAGTAACGGTAACGGTCGTTTTTGACCTTGTTGCGGTGGTAGATGTACCCGCCTGCTGCGCCTACTCCTGCTCCGATGATTGCGCCTTTTTTACCACCGATTACTGCTCCGCCCAGAGCGCCAATGCCTGCGCCGATGCCTGTGCGTTTTACGGCGTTGCCGGTCGTATCTTCGCGGTCGCGGTAACCATAATCGCTGTTGTTATTAGCACGGTTGCTGCGGCTGCGATATTGAGCGTCGCGGTAGTTGCCGTCTTGATAATCGGCATCCCGATAATCACGATCCCGATAATCGCGGTTGCGATAATTGTCGTTGTTATAAACTGCCCTGGAGTTTCCTCCGCGTGTGCGGCATCTGTTTTGAGCCATCGCTTCCGGAGCCGCCAGAACAAACATCACTCCCAAAGCCAACATTGCCAGAAACAGGTTTTTATTCATCTTTAACATCTTTTCCTCCTTTGGGGCTGGCTCGGTCAAAAGCCGCCTTTACCAGTTGTTTCAAAATTTGATTGTCAGTCGAAAAACTTACGGGGAATCAATCAGGACGATAAACTATTAAACAACCAGCGTGCCGCGAACTGACAGCAGAGAAAAAGATTTTGGAAATATCAGGTAGAAAAGGACTTAGGCGGCAAGAAAACTTTCTTCGGCTGAAAATCAAATGCATGCTCGGTTATCGGCAAAACCCTTTCCGTATGGTCAGATAGCAAAGCGTGCGGCAAATGGGGTAACAAATTTGCTCAGACTCTCTCAACTGCACGACGGACTTCGGCCTCCATTTGAATGGTCAACATCAATGCCCACATCTTCCAATCTGCGCGAAACGACCAGAGAGGATACTTGAATGATGCAGGTTTGTTCCTCTCAATGAAAAAATGACCGAACCAGGCAAAGCCATAGCCAAAAACCAACCCCAATGGAATAAACCACCAGTTCCACGTAACCAAAACAGACGCCAGACAAACAAGACCCAAAGTGCCGCCAACAAAATGCAACAAGCGATTGATCGAATGCGAATGTTCGCGGACATAAAACGGCCAGAATTCTTCAAAGCTGCTCAGACAATTTTCGGGGTTCGAACGACTCATAGCTATCTCCTGTTTTCAGTTGCGGTTTCTCCTTGGCTGTACAAATGTTGTTTGGTTCGATTTAGTTGCTCCGGCTAAACCTGTCAACCGGAGATTGTTCTTCGGTGTCTGGCTACACGTTTCAACCGGCGTGGAATATCATACATTGGCTTTTCGCCGCCGAGCTTTTACTCGGCATCAAATCTGAATCCTTATGTTTGCAAAGTTGCCTTTCAATTTGCTCTGCTTGTTTGCCGCTTGTGCGGCGACACTGGTCGTTTTGGCCGGCGAAGCGGAAATGGGGGTATGGCGATGGCAAAATCCGCAACCTCAGGGAAACCCACTTTACGCAGTTCGCTTCAGCGACATTCGGAGAGGCATAGCGGTCGGGCGCGACGGCGCAATTTTGCGAACCTCTGATAGCGGCAAGCATTGGGAATCGTCGCGCAGCCCTGTCAACACGCCGCTTTACGGTTTGGCTGTAGTCGAAAAAAAAGCCTGGGCGGTTGGCGCTCGCGGGGAAATTCTGTTTTCCGATGACCACGGCGAAAGTTGGCGCGCGTTAAAAAGCAGGACAAAAAAACATCTGTATTCCGTCTGGTTCAATGATGAAAAGCGCGGATGGGCTGTTGGAATCGAAGGATTGATCCTGACCACCAGCGACGGCGGCGAACACTGGGTTGAACAAAAAAGCGGGACGACCAAACAATTGCTCGGAGTGGCTTTTAGTGACAACAAAACCGGCATAGCTGTCGGAGCCGAAGGTTTGTTACTTGCAACCAGTGATGGAGGCGCTTCGTGGCAAGTCAGAAATCAAAACTCATCGGCA
>JAGNMH010000041.1 GCA_017991275.1 Acidobacteriota bacterium | reverse complement strand
GGGAAAAATGTCTTGATGGATGTAAGCCTAATCACGAAGCCTGTCTTGGACAACACAATCTGCTCTTGTGAAAAAACGGCTTGACCGATATACAAATGACGATGGGCACGACTTTTATTCTCTTCATAACATTGCTGGCGATTGCGAACGGCGTCTGGCTGAGCTGTCTGGTTCTGGAAACGGCCAAGCTGCGATTTCGCCTCTCTGTCGGCGCAGTTGTTGGAATGGCTTTGCTGGCATGGATCGGTTTTCTGTCGGCGCTGGCGTTTGGGCTAAACCGATTTTCAATCGGACTGACGGTGACGATTCTTGCCGCAGGCTTGGCTGCGCTGATCGGAAAAATACCGTTCAGGGTATTCCGCGCCGGGTTGAGCGATGAAATGCTTGGCAAATGGGGCGTGGTTTATTACGTGGCTTGGGCTGGATTGTTGGTTTGGCTGTTCAGCCGGGTCGTGATGTTTTACCCGGACGGATTGCACACGGCTCCGGCAAACAATTTCGGCGATTTGCCGTTTCATTTCGGCGTCATCACTTCGATGGCCTATGGCGAAAACCTGCCGCCGCAAAATCCCATCTTTGCCGGGATGAAGTTCACTTACCCCTTCCTGGTGGATTTTCTGACTGCATTTTTCATTCGCTGCGGAGCCGATTGGCGAGCGGCTTTTTTCGTCGGCAACATTGTGCTTGCTCTGGCTCTGGTTTGCCTGATTGAGTTGATGGCCAGACGCATTACCAGCAACCGGATTGCCGGTTTCATTGCGCCGGCGATCTTTTTATTCAACGGCGGCTTTGGGTTCATTAATTTCTTCCGCCAGCTTTCCGAGTTTTTCAAAGACTCCGAACAGGTGAAACTCGGCCTGGTTCATTTCATCATCAACCTGCCGAACACTTACACAATGAACGCAGATTTGCCGTGGGGAGCGGGCAAAATTCCTTTGCGATGGGGGAACGTTTTCACCACGTTGTTGATTCCTCAACGATCAATGTTGCTGGGATTGCCGTTTGTCGCGTTGATAATTTTGCTGTGGTGGATGGCGCTTGGAGAGCAGGACAAAGGCGGCAAAGGTTCGCCTCGCCGCCGATATTTGTTCGCCGCTGGAGTCTTGGCGGGGTTGTTGCCAATGTTGCACGCGCACGGATTTTTTTCGATAGCGATAGTTTGCGTGCCGCTGGCGCTGTTGTTCTTTTCAATAGACTGGCTGGCGTTTTTTGTCCCGATGGGAGTCCTGGCTTTGCCGCAGGCTTTGTACCTGAGCGGGACTCAGGTCAAAAACGAATTGTTCAAAGTGAAGCTTTTCTGGGAAGCAGGCGACACAAACCCTGCGTTATTTTGGGCGGCGAACGCCGGGTTGTTCATTTTGTTGCTGGTGATTTGTTTGTTGGCCAATCGGCTGGCGACGCTTCGTCAGGCGAAATTCTATCTGCCATTCGCACTTTGGTTCATCGTGCCGAACGTCATCAAACTTGCCCCGTGGGATTGGGACAACATCAAAGTGTTGGTTTATTGGTCGCTGGTTTCCTGTGTCTTTGTGGCTTTGGTTTTGGCGCTGTTGTTCGCCAGCCGGTTCAAGGTGTTGAAATTTGTCGGCGCGGCTTTGCTGATTGCGTTGACGCTTTCCGGCACGATTGACGTTGTCAGAGCGTTGTCGCCGGTTGAAAACGTTCCGCTGTTTGGCCAGGCTGAATTGGAAGTGGCCGAGTTGATTCGACAGCAAACGCCGCCTCGCGCCTTGATTTTGCATGCTCCGATTCACAACTCCGTTGTAGCCTTGACCGGACGCCAATCGGTGATGGGGTATCCAGGACATTTGTGGACTCACGGCATTGCTTATGGCCAGCGCGAAAACGAAGTCAAAACGATTTATCGCGGCGGGGTTGAAAGTGCAGGGCCACTTGTGGCGCTGGGCATTGAATACGTCGTCATTGGCCCGGCTGAACGCGCCGCTGACCGCTCAGGGGAATTGACGGTTGCCGAAAATTACTTTGCCGAATCGTTCCCAGTGGTGATTGACCACGCGGGGTACAAGATTTATCGAGTGAAGTAACAAACTCTTTTGAGGCCCAGTCTTGCCTTGATTTTCCAATTACCATTTTCCGGTTGTCATTTGTCATTGCTTGCATTCGTCTGCTGCGACGAAAAATGAAAATTGCCAACTGAGAAATGGCAAATGAAGCTCAATGAAATCACATTCAGGTCGTTATGTACGCCGAAATCGCCGTTCCACTCCATGTCCATCAAACCTTCACTTACCGTTTGCCGGAAAGCATAGCGGCCAGCGCCAAACCCGGTGCGCGCGTGCTGGTTCCGTTTGGGCGACAACTGTTGACTGGTTACATCGTTGATCTGCACGAAACTCTGGAAGAGATGGGGCAGGCCGAAGAAAGTTTCGAGATCAAGGAAGTTGAAGAACTGTTCGACACTGTTCCGCTGGTGACTCCCGAACTGTTAGACCTGACAAAATGGATTGCTGATTATTATTACGCTCCGTGGGGAGAAACGATCAAAAGCTGTTTGCCTGCCGGCATTAACTCCGACGCCGAAGCATTGTTCACCGTTACCGAAGCCGGTCTTGAAGCCATTAAAACCAAAGGCTCCAGACTCACATTTAAGATGCAGGCGCTGGAATTCATCGCCAAAAAAGATCAGACGCCGATGAGCGAACTGGTCAAAGAATTCGACAGAAACAAAGCTGCCGCACTTGCACGCGAACTGGATCGAGCCGGTTTCGTGACGATCAAACGTCAATTGCAGGCCGCCACTGTCAAAGCCAAAAAACAGCAAGCCGTACGTTTGATTCAACAAGCTCCTGCCGAAGGCAAGCCGCTTAACGAACAGCAACAAAAAGTCATTGCCTTACTGGCCGAATCGCCTGAGCCGATCTCGTTGACCGGATTGACTGAGCTTGCCGATGTCAGCGCATCGGTCATCCGCACTCTGGAAAAGCGCGGCTGCGTCGAAGTCTTTGCGCGAGATGTTCGCCGCGATCCGCTTTCGCATATGTCGTTGGTGCTAAGCGCCGAAGCCACTCTTAACCTGACTGAAAAACAACAAGCTGCGCTGGATCAAATCACCGCCAGTCTGGATGAAGACAAGTACGCTGCATTTTTGCTGCACGGAGTGACGGGCAGCGGAAAGACCGAAGTTTACATTCGCGCCATGCGGGCGACTTTGGACAAAGGCAAAACCGCGCTGATGCTGGTGCCGGAAATTTCGTTGACGCCGATGTTTGCCAGGCGGCTGCGCGAACATTTCGGCGACGCCGTAGCCATTTTGCATTCATCGCTTTCCGACGGTGAACGGCTGGATGAATGGAATCGCCTTCGTCGCGGCGAAGCTCGCGTTTGCATAGGTGCGCGTTCAGGAGTTTTCGCTCCGATGCAAAACATAGGCTTGATCGTGGTGGACGAAGAGCACGAAGCTTCGTACAAACAGGACGAAACTCCGCGCTACCACGGACGCGACACCGCGATTATGCGGGCGCATCAAGCCGGAGCAGTCATCATTTTGGGCAGCGCGACGCCTTCGATGGAAACTTTCCACAATGCTCATACAGGCAAATATCAATACCTGAAAATGGACGAACGCATCGGCGGGCGGCCACTGGCTGCGGTTGAAATCGTGGACATGCGAAAGGTTTTTGAACGCCACGGCAAACAACAGGTGTTTTCAGACGAGATGAAACAGGCGATTCTGCAGAACGCCGAACGCGGAGAACAGACTTTGGTGCTGTTAAATCGCAGAGGCTATTCGGCTTCGCTGATCTGCCGAAGCTGCGGCCATCGCGCAGGTTGTCCGAACTGCGATGTGGGGCTGACCTTTCACAAAGTCGAAGCCCGTTTGATCTGCCATTACTGCAACCATCACGAACGAGTTCCGCGCCAGTGTCCGACCTGTCAGGGTTCGTACATTTACTACGTGGGCGAAGGCACGGAGCAGATCGAGGCCTTGCTGAAAGAAATTTACCCGCAGATGCGAATTTCGCGGCTTGATAGAGACACCACGCGGCGACGCGGAGCGTTTGAAAAACTGCTGAACGAATTCGCCAGCGGAGACATTGATCTGATGGTCGGGACTCAGATGATTGCCAAAGGCCACGATTTCCCAAACGTCACGCTGGTTTGCGTGATTTCGGTTGACGCCGGATTGTCCATGCCTGACTTCCGATCAGCCGAACGCGCGTTCCAACTGCTGACTCAGGTCGCAGGCCGAGCAGGTCGCGGAGACAAACCCGGGCGGGTGATTATTCAGAGCTACCACACGGAACATTACGCGCTGGAATTCGCCAGCCGTCAGAATTACGAAAAGTTTTACGAACGCGAAATTCACTTCCGCCGCAACATGCACTATCCGCCATTCGTCGCGCTGATCAACGCGCTGATAAAACACACCGATTATGGCAAAGCGGCTCACATGGCTTCGGAACTCGCCCAGCGCATCAAAGCCGCCGACGCCGAAAAAGTCCTGAAAGTTTTAGGCCCGGCTCCCGCTCCACTGGCTAGGCTGAAAGGCGAACACCGGCTGCAAGTGCTGATCAAAACACGATACCGCCGCCAAGCCAGAGAAGCTCTGGACGCTGCAATGCTCGGCCTGAAAGAAGCGAATCAGGATTTGAAGATGATTACGATCGAAGTTGATCCGGTGAATTTGATGTAAGTCAGCTTATGTTTCCAGGCTTTTGTCCCGTGTACGTGCTTGAAAGCTAGTCCATTAGCGCTAAAGTTCCGGCGGTTCCGGATGCGCCTTGCATAATGTCAGTTGGTAATTGCCATCAACGCTGAGTTGGGCAAATCGCCCAGCAGCAAATGCATCGTGTTATCTGACAGAGCCTGCTTGTCTTCGCCCATTCGCTTTGAGATTACCCATTTGACCATTACTGCATCAGCTCGCTGATCGGCTGGAACCAGAACGCTGACAGTAATTGGCGAACTCAAACTGCTGCTTGCTTCGTCGGCAGTGATAAAAGTTCTGGTTGCGTTGCCGACTGACTGGGAATCAACGGGCTTACCCTCGGCGTTGCGAATTGTGACCATCGGCTGAATTTCCAGCATCAATTCATTGCCTGTCGTCTGATCCTGTCGCCTGTTTATAAATGCGAAATCCAATTGAGCGCTGCCGCCGTCAATTCGCTGGGAAATCACCGCCATCGCCAGATGCTCAGGCAGTTCGGCTTTGTCGGCCAGTTCCTTTTGCTTCCAGTCTTCATAAACCTTCATCAGACCTGGCCGCGACAAGTCCTTTTCAACCTGAGCAAAGGCCGTCGCCGAAGCCAACAACAAAAACGACATAACCGCCAACAAAATCATTTTACGCATCTAAATTTTCTCCCTGAATTGAGTGAATCAGAATGTCTGCCACGTCTGGCATCATAACTTCCGCTCCACGGTCAGACAAACAACAGCGAGCAACCAGGGCAGCTTCTTGCAGCCGCAACTGGGCACGTCGTACAATCCAACATCATTTTGAGTGCTGAAAAATTCTCCGAGACAACTGCTTTTATGCGAATAAAGATTTTTGCGCTTGCCGCTTTGCTGTGCTGCGGCTGGATGGTCGGCTGTCGTTCCTCATCGTCAAATTCGGTGCGTTCCGGCGTGGGCGACGACAAATCGCCCGTCATTGCTGAGATCAATGGTTCAGCAGAACATCTGCTGGCGTTTGAACGTTTCGTCAAGGCACGATTATCCGACTTTGAACAACAGGGCACTTCCGATCAGGCGGCCAACGACAAACGGCGAAGCCAGTTGCTTGACGCATTCATACAGCGCCAGTTGATAGTTCAGGCTGCTGTGGAAAAGAACATAGAACCAACCGATGACGAGATCCGCAACGCGCTGGAAAGCCAGCACAAACAAACCAGCACAGCCAACACAAACGGCGACGGCAAAAACGGCAACGGCGAAGACACGGAGCAAGATCAGGTTTCATTGCAAGGGGCGGAACGGCGACTGGAAATTTACAACGATTTATTGACACTGAAGTTTTACAAGACCGAAGTTCTGAAAGATGTGCAGGTGACGCGACAGGAAATCGAAAAGTATTACAACGAAAACAGTTCGGTTTATCGGGGCAAAAACGGATTTTACGTGCGTGAAATTCGAGTTGACAGCGAAGCCGATGCCCAAAAAATCTACAAACAGGCATTGGCCAAACCCGTTGATTTTGCCGTTCTGGCCAAGGAGCATTCCGAAGCCCCGACAGCCTCGAACGGCGGGTTAATTTATTACGAAGCGCAGATGCTGCCGCCAGTTTTGGAACAGGCGATCACTCCGCTAAAAGTCGGTTCAATCAGTCGTGTCGTCAGATCGAATTACGGCTTTCATATTTTCAAACTGGAACAACGAGGCGAAGCACAGCCACTGGACAAGGTTAGCAAAGAGATCGAAGACAAATTGCTAAGCCTGAAAAATCAGGCTTTGATTGAAGAGTTCAACAAACGCGCCCTGACCGGAGCAAAAATTAAAATTCACCGCGACCGTTTGGGATTCAGTTACAGCGGCAGCTTGCCTTGATTCGGTCTTTTGAGCCGACCGATTGTCTGTTAAGCGCAAGCTAGGATTTAAGCCCACGTTCAAGATGAGGCGAAATCCACAAACGAAACCAATAGCAAAGAGGATGAACTGTCATCCGCTTGAAATGCGGATGCCTGACAAGGAGAGTTTTTATGAAGTTGATAAATAGAATTCTGTTACCGGGGATATTGATAGCGTGCGCTGTTTCAGCTAATGCTCAAAGCGACGCCCCTCCAGTTGATGAGGTGATTGCCCGCGTCAATTCAGGGGTGATTATGCGTTCGACTTTCGAGGCGGCTCAGAAAGAACAGTTGGAGCAAATGAAGAACGCCGGGTTAAAAGGCGAGGAACTGGAAAAGAAGTTCAACGAAATCAAACCAAAAATTCTGGACGAGTTGATTCATACACAGTTGCTGGCTCAACGCGCCAAAGACCTTTCGATCAACGTCGAACCGCAGGTCAACCAGCAGTTTCTGCGAATGATGAAGGAAAACAACTGCGAATCGAAAGAATGTCTGGCTCAGAAAATGCGCGAAGCCGGATACGACATTGAAGAAGTAACCAAGCTGCTGACGGAAAATTTTTCGCGTGAAGCCGTGTTGTGGAATGAAGTCCAAATGAGGATTTATCGAAATCTGACTGAAAAAGAAAAGCGCGAAGCTTATGAAAAGAACAAAGAGTTTTTGACCATACCGGGCGAAGTCGCGCTGAGCCGAATTTTTATCGCTTTAGGCAAAGACCCTAACCAGTCTTTGTTGCGCGCCAAAGAAATCGTTTTGCAGGCTCGCAATGGCGCGATCGAGTTTTCAGCCTTGGGCGAGCGCGTTTCAGAAGACGAGCTATGCAAAAAGCAAAAATGTAAGCTCGGCCCGGCAATTAAAATCTCTGATCTGGCTCCTGAAGTAAAAGCCGCCGTCGAAAATCTGCCGGTCGCGGCAGTTACCGACCCGATCACGTTAGAGAACGGTTATTACATTTTCCGGGTTGACGAACGCAAAGAACCCACGCTGATGCCGTTTGAAGATGAATCCGTGCAGCAAAAACTTGGTGGTTATCTGGTCAGCCAGCAGGCAGAACAGCAAATGGACACTTACCTGGCCAAACTGCGCGACGATGCTTTCATTGAGATTGACCCGCGCTATCAGTTTGAAGGCAGCAAAGTGAAATCGGCACAGATTAAACGAACCGCTTATTCGGAAGAAAACGAGAAGACCAGAAAGAAGAGAGAGAAAGAGGAAAAGAAAAAGGCTGACGAAGCAAAGAAAGCCGTCGCAGCGAAAGAGACGGCCAAGCCTTAACTCCTTATTTGGATTTTGGATTCTGGAAACTCCATCTGGAATCCAAAATAACAGCCAGGTGTCTTATGGAAAAAATCTTTGTCCGTGACTTCACTCCTAACCAAAACATCAGCACAACTTTCCTGGTCAAATCAAAAGAGTTGCGCGCCAAAAAGACCGGCGGTCAATTTGCAATGATTACATTCGCCGATCGCACGGGTGACATATCCGGTCAGTGGTGGGATAACTTTGAAGACACGATTGACACTTTTGACAAAGACGACATTGTCTTTGTTCGCGGCCTGGTCAATGTTTATCGCAATCATCTGCAAATTCAGATCCACCGTATGCGTCCATGCCAGTCGCATGAAGTTGATCTGACGCATTACTTTCCGACGACCAAATTCGATGTTGATGAAATGTTTGCCGAACTGATGGGCATAGTCAGTCAGTTCCAAAATAGGTATTTGAAACAACTGCTGGAAAACATTTTTGCCGACGAGGAAACGACACGAAAATTCAAACGCGCTCCGGCGGCCAAAACCATGCATCACCCTTATCTGGGAGGTTTGCTGGAACATTCGCTGTCGTTGGTAAAGCTGTGTCAGAAAGTCGGAGGACATTACCCGGGCATTGATATTGATTTGCTGCAAACCGGAGCCGTGCTGCATGATTTCGGCAAGATTGACGAACTGAGTTACGAACGTGCTTTCGGATACACGAACGACGGACAAATGATTGGTCATCTGGTTATGGAAACGATGATGGTGGCAGACCACATGAAACAAATTCCGGGTTTCCCGGAAAATTTGCGCCGCCATTTGTTGCACATGCTGCTGTCGCACCACGGCAAGTTGGAATACGGATCGCCGAAACTGCCCTCGACGCCCGAAGCGCTGATGCTGGCTTATCTGGATGACCTGGATTCCAAAGTCGAAGCCATGCAGCGGCTGATTGCCGAACCGCATTCGACAGGTGATTGGACCAGGATTTCGCCAATGTTCGAGCGACCGATTTACCGTGTCCGCACAAATGAAGCTGCGACGGAAATCAGTAATCTGACGGCAGAAGCGGCAACCGCGCAAGTCGCAGTTGCCGCCGCGCAACCTGTGAAAAGCGAAGTTCCGGCGCGAAAGCCGAATATCCGTTCAAACAGCTTCAACACTCCGTTTGAAGCATTGGCGGATTTGGCGAAATCTGAATAACGTAATTCTTCAGAAAAACACCCATACTCATAAGCGATTATCAGGAGGCGAAATCAACACATGATTTCAGGAATTCTTTTGGCTGCAGGTGAATCGAAACGAATGCAGCCTGCTTTCAAACCCTTGCTCAAATGGGGCAGGCGAACAGTCATTGGCGAATGCGTTCATCAGATGCGGAACACTGAACTGGCCGATATTTTTGTCGTGCTTGGCCATCGCGCAGATGAAATTCGTCCGTGCCTGGCAGGGACTGCTGTCCAGTTTGCTGTCAACGAAGATTATCAAAATGGCATGCTCGGTTCCGTCAAGACGGGTCTGGCAATGCTGGGGCCGAACACCGATGCGGTGATGATTGCATTGGTGGACCAGCCTATGGTTAAGACGGAGTTGATGAATAAATTGATTGCGGCTTATGGCGACGGCAGTAAGGGCATTGTCATTCCTACATACAACGGCAAGCACGGCCATCCGATTATAGTCAGCATCAACCATGTAGATGAGATTATGAAACTTGATGAAACCAACCCAGAAGGTCTGCGAGCGTTCATCAATGCCCATAAAAACGACTGTCTGGAAGTGCCCGTTGAAAGTTCTTCTGTCATCGAAGACATTGACGTCCCTGAAGATTACCAGCGGCTCAGCAAACAGGCTGAACCGCTTTACGAACATCACAACTGGCATCCGTAAACGCCATCAACTTCCAACAAAGAAAGCACGAATGGAAACAGCATCGCCTGTCCTTTATTCGTGCTTTTTTTGTGTCCTTTTGTAGATAAGGTTTTCAGCCTGCGACTGGTTCTACTTTTTTACGAATAGCGGAAAGATGTTTTGGAAAACGTAATCTTTGATTTCCCGATCCAACCGACGCGTGTCTTGTGACGAATCCTTTTCGGTTGCAGTGGCGTCGGTGTTAAACACCGCGATATAAGCCATGCGCGTGTCGGGGCGCAGGTAAAAATGCGAGATGAATCCGTTCTGACTTCCGCTGTGACCAATGAAGTGCTGGTTGAAATTATCTTCGATGAAAAAAGTCAGCCCCATCGCGTCTTTGCGATTTTGACCTTGAGGTTCGGTGACTTCGGTTGAAGGGACGGGGATCTGCGTTTGGAACATTTCTTCCAGCGAAGCCCGTTTCAAGACTTGATCGTAAATCGCCTGACGCCGAATCTCTCCCGTCAGAAAGCCAATGTACCTGACCATGTCTGGCAACGGAGCGTTTAGCCCTCCGTTTGAAACCGTGATTCCGGTGTCAGCGTCAAAACGCGCAGGCGTCAGTTTTCCTTCTTTCAACCAATAACTGGCAGAGCGGTTTTTCAGCAAATGGTAAGGCGTCGTATCGAAATAGCTGCGATACATTTCCAGAGGTTTTAGGATGTTTTTGTCAACGTAAACTTCGTAATAGTCGCCGGATAGTTGCTCAATCACTTTGCCAAGAAAGATGATTCCCAAATTTGAATAGCTGAATTTGCTGCCGGGTTTAAACAGAATTTCAGTATAAGGCATCATCGCCACCAACTGCGACCATTCGGTTGGTTCGTGCGGTTGCCAGGCTTTGTCGCCGCCCCAGGGCCAGGTCGCCCCGCGAAAACCCGACGAATGCGACAGCAAATGCTTGATGGTGATTTCGCTCATCTGGCCGAACGGGTTGTGAACGGCTTTTAGTTCCGGCACATATTTGATGATCGGGTCGTCCAGTTTCAGCAAACCACGATCCCGCAACTGCATGATTGCAATGCCAGTAAAAGTCTTTGTGATCGAAGCCCAGTGGTAAATGGTGTTTTCGTCTACCGGCTGTTGTTTTTCCTGGTTGGCGAGTCCGAAAAATTCCTGCGCAATGACCTGGCCGTCCTGAATCAGCATAAAGCTGCTGCCAATAATGCCATTCTTACGGTTCCCCTGATCATAGAAAGTTTTGAACTCTCGTCGCACCTGGGCGAAGTTCCTGGGCGTTTGGTTTTGAGCTACGGTTGATGACATCGGCGATAAAACCAGCAAACTAAAAAACAATGACGCGGCCATGCGCGCATAAGCGCTCGGCTTAATGTTCATCTCTGTGACCTCTTTTGATTGGTATGATTGCTTGCCCCAGCTTGTTGCTTGGAAACTGCAGCTATTCTCACATCCAACAGCTTGCCTGACAACCGTTGGACTTTCGTCAAGGAATCACCAGATCAACAATCAGCGGCAAGTGATCGGAGCCGACTCGGCTGCCCGTGCGTATGTTCACCACTTGAATCCCTTGGCTGACCAGGCATTGATCAATCGGTATGCTCATCGGAGGCAGAAACGTCGGCCACGAAGGCAACACCCCGAAACCTTCGCGGGAATTGACCAGGCCGGTGTTTTCGATAAAGCGTTTGTAGTACGGCGACCACATTGTCATGTTCAAATCGCCAATGACGATTTTTGGTTCCGGCAAGGTGTTCACAAACTCGGCGGTCTGTTTCAGGATTTCTGTTCTGTTGTCAAAGTTTTCTTTTCCTGCCGGAGGCGGCGCGTGAACCGAAACGATTGAAACCAATTTGCCGCCAATGTTGATTTGAAAAATAGCCGCTGGGCCGTTGTATTCCGTCAGCGGAGCCAGTTTGGCTTGAACAAATGGGATGCGACTGAATGACGCCAACCCGCCGGCGTCTTCGGCGGGGTCAAGCCGGTAATACGGAAAATCACTTCGCAAAACTTCTAGTTCTGTCGCCCACTGGGACGTAACTTCCTGAAAGAAAGCCAGATCAGGTTGTTCGCGTCTGGCCATATTAATCACGGCTGGCCGTGTTTTGTTATCCCACAACACATTAGTCAACAGCAGTCGAAGTTTCTGGCCTCCGCTGTCGGCACGAACTGATTTCACAGTCAGATACCACGGCAAAATGAAAGCTGAGTTTATAAAAAGACAAAGTAACGCCACGCCAGCCCATCGCCACATCCGAATCAACGCAAATACCAGTAAAAAGAAAAACGAAAGCACAAAGTATTGAAACCGGAAATGAGTCGTCAGTTCCAGCAGCCAATATGCTCCGCCGAAAAATGCAGTGAAGGTCAAAACCGGAACGTAAAGAAAAGCGGCTTTAGGCATTTTCAGAAGCAGCGAAAAAGCCAGAGTTTTGATTGCTGAAGAAAGAGTTTTTGGTTTCATTACTTCTGTTATTTCTTGCTGAATCTGGGGCCAAGCTTACGTTTGAGCATGCCTGTCATTTGATCCAGTTCGCTGACTTTGAGCGCTCGCACTGCCAGATAAAACACCGTCATGCCAATTGCAATCGAAGCTCCGACATCAATCAGCCGGGCGGCTAAACTAACAGTTCCCATTGCGGCTTCGATCTGTTGGCTGACCAGCCAGCAAATTGCTCCCATCACGGCGGCGGCGGCGCTGACTTTGGCAAAGGTCGGAAACAGGTTGCCGCCCTCCATCTTGCCGACTTTGCGCCGCAGAAAAACAAACAGCAGAGCAAAATTGACAATCGAAACTGCCGAAATCGAAAGCGCCAAACCGCGATGCCCCATCCCAAAATAATCCACAGTGGATTTAGCTACGGCGTAGTTGGTGATGATTGAAAACAAGCTGGCCATCATCGGCACGCGGGTTTCTTTGAGGGCGTAAAACGCCGGAGCCAGCACTCGAACTGCCGAATAAGCAGTCAGCCCGATGGTGTAATAAGCCAGCGCGATTCCTGTCTGAGCCGTATCGTATTCAGTGAATCGTCCTCCGTGTTGGTAAATCAAAGCGATGATCGGTTTGTTCAGCACGATCAATCCAACCGCCGAAGGAATCGTCAGCAGAAAAGTCAGCCGCAAAGCCTGTGCAATCGTCCGGCGAAATTCTTCCAGGTTATCCGCCGCTGCCGCGCGCGAAGCCGCAGGCAAAGTCGCAGTCGAAATCGCCACGCCGAACATTCCTATTGGCAGGTAAATCAGCCTGAAAGCGAATTGCAGCCACGACACTCGACCTTCGCCCAGACTGGTTGCAAACGTGGTGTTAATGACCAGATTCACCTGCAACGCCGCAGAACCAATAATCGCCGGAGCCATCATTCGCATGACCTGCCGCACGCCTTCATCGCGAAAGCTAAGGATCGGTTCCCAGCGAAACCCCACCGATCGCAAACTTGGAACCTGAATCAGCCACTGCATCATTCCGCCAACCAGGGTGCCAACGGCCATTCCGGTGATAGCCGATGCCGCTCCGGTGTCGTCGCGCAAAAGCTTGTGCTGATGAATCAGTGCCGAAGCTCCGTTGGCAATGTATTCCGGCGCGAACAGATAGGCGAAAAACAGTCCGCCGATTATCGAACCAACATTGAACATCGTCGAAGCCGAAGCCGGGACTCCGTAACGGTCTTTGCTGTTCAGAATACCCATTGCCACCGCCGCCAGCGAAACCATCAACAGAAACGGAAACAGAACCCGTGTCAGTTTAACGGCCAGTTGAAAGGCGAAATGGGTTTGGTCTGGGCTGACATTTGGGCTGGATTCAAACAGCAATCCTACGATCTGGGGTGCAAACACGATTCCGGTTATCACAATGACCGACAGTACCAGAACCAATCCGTTGCTAACCAGATTGGCCAATCGCCAGGCTTCGCGTTCGCCTTTCTGAGTCAGTGTGCGGGAAAACGTAGAAACAAAAGCGGCAGACAGCGCGCCTTCGGCAAATAGATCGCGCAGCATATTGGGAATTCGGAACGCGATGTTGAAAGCGTCGTTGGCTATGCCGGGGCCGAAGAAGGCAGCAAAAATCTGTTCGCGCACCAGACCCAGAATGCGGCTGCCCATGACGGCTATGCTGACGATACCAGCAGAACGGGCAATAGATTTTGATTGCGGATTGCGGATTGCGGATTGCGGATTGGCAGTATCGGAATCGTCAGAAGATGATTGATTCATTGTTCAGCTTTTGACCGTTATTATTTACCAGCGGTGGCAAATCGTAGGTGCAGAGTGTTGAGCAAGGCATTCAAATTCGGCGACTGAAATGACGCAGCACTTGCCGGTTCAACCGCGTCAAAAGAAAAGCCATTGGCCTGGGCTACGTTATTGAGTGCCAGCAAAAACACCTTTTCATCGCTCTCTTCCAAAGCCGCGTTGAGATATTCGGCAGCTTCTTCCGGGTCGCGCAAAGAAACCAGCAATGACTCCTGATAGCTTTTAGTCGGTTTCACCTTCATGTTCCTCTGACTCTCTGAGTTTGTAATCAGCCCCAAACTTGTCGGCATTTTTGATGTCTTTGGTTTGCCAGCTTTTATCGCCACCGCACAACAAAACAACTACAGTGTTGCCAACTTGCCCAAAGTACACTCTGTAACCCGGTCCGAAATCTATCCAACTTGCCCAAAGTACACTCTGTAACCCGGTCCGAAATCTATCCGCAGTTCAAAAATGCCGGAGCCAACAGATTTGCAATCGCCCAAATTGCCCAAATTGCCCAAGCTCAATCGGTCAAGCCTGACTCTGATTTTGGCGCGAGCTTTGATGTCTTTCAATTTTCCCAGCCATTCTTCAAACGGCGACCTTCCATCAAGCGTCACGTACAATTCAATTTGTTTTGGTTGAGCGTCAGCCACAAATGGATTTTAGGTGAGCCGTCACTTTGGCGACAAACGAAACACGGCTTACTGATTTGCTTGAACCAGCAACAGCATGATCGCTTTTTGCGTGTGCAGCCGGTTTTCGGCTTCATCGTAAACAATTGAGCATTTACTGTCTATCACGTCGGCATCCACTTCATCGCCGCGATGAGCAGGCAGGCAGTGCATGAAGTAAGCGCCTTTGGCGGCGGCATTCATCAGCTTTTTGGTGACACGAAAAGCCGAGAAGATTTCGCGGCGGCGTTCGGTTTCGGCTTCAAAACCCATCGAAGCCCAAACATCTGTGTAAACCGCCTGGGCGCCTTCGACGGCTTCGAACGGATCGTGAAAGACTTTGATTTTCGCGCCGGTCTTTTGGGCTTCCTTGCGGGCGGCTTTCAGCACGTTCTTGTCCGGCTCGTAACCTTTAGGGCAGCCAATGCTGATGTGCGCGCCAAGTTTCGCCGCGCCAAAAATCAACGAATGAGCCGTGTTGTTTCCGTCACCGACATAAGCAATGTGAAAGCCTTTCAAATCCGGCCCGACTTTTTCGGTCAGCGTAAAGTAATCGGTCAGCCCCTGGCACGGATGCGTAAATTCAGACAAACCATTGATTACCGGCACTGAAGAATGTTCCGCCAGTTCAATCACCGATTCGTGGCTGTAAGTTCGCGCAACAATCACATCCACCCAACGCTCCAGGTTCAATGCCATGTCTTTGACTGATTCGCGCTCGCCCAAACGGACTCCCTGATGATCCAGATAAACACAGGAAGCCCCCATCTGCGTCGCTCCCAGATCGAAAGTCACGCGGGTTCGCAAACTGGGTTTTTCAAAAATCAGCGCGACGCTACAACCTGCCAG
>JAGNMH010000040.1 GCA_017991275.1 Acidobacteriota bacterium | reverse complement strand
CAGCGCCACGTAATCGCCATTCTTCAGCCGCTCGACTGCGCCCATTGCCACGATGCCCCCAAAATCGCCGATGGCTTTTAGCTCACTCCATGATTTGCCGTCGTCCTCTGAAACCGCCATCCGAATCGGGTACAAGCCGGAAAAGACGATCAGTCGCTTTTTGCCGCGCCGATCAATCACGCGGTGAATGGTCGGAGTTTCCAGAGAAGTTTCCCAGCTTTTTGGCACAGGCAAACGATCAGACCAGGTCAAACCGCCGTCGGTCGAACGTTTCATTTGAATTGCGCCGCGTCCGTGGCCTTTGGGGTAAACGGTGATTATCGTCTTTTTGTCTTCCAGCAGAACGGTTGTCGGATGACCAAGGTATTGCCCCGGTTCGCGGTCAACGATCACATGCCGCTGCTTTTCATCAGCCAGGTCAATTAATGGAATCGAAAAGCCTCTGGGTTGTTGAACCTGATAAGCGCCGGTGATTGACGGATAAAGCAGCGTCCCGGCCAGAACTATCAAAAGAGTTTGAAATAGGTTTTTCATTGTCGTTACTCGAAAAGGGAACCTGAAAGATTCAACCACGGGGAACACGGGGCAGCAGAGCCGCAACCAAAAGAAATCAAGGAAAGGGATAACGGAACAAACGGAAATAACAGAATTAACGGAAACCTGATTTTCTTTTCTGTCCTTTCAGTTATTTCCGTTTGTTCCGTTATCTCTCCTGGTCTTTCAAGGCAAAAGCATTCCATCGTCTGAGTCGTTGCTTTTACTCAATCTTTTTCCCCGTGTTCTCCGTGGTTGAAATCTGTAATGGAATGGAAACTTCGACTATTTCTTCAAATCGTTGTAGTGAAGGATTGAGTTGAACAGCATTCCGAATTCGCCGTGGTTCTGCCAGCGGTAACAGGGGTTTGTGGCGAACAAGATCACACGGCCTTTGCCGACTGGAACATCAACTATCGCCGGGCGATTGCGAGTTTCCGTGATGCCTCGCGCCAGTCCGCTCAGCACGTTTTTTTCGGTTCCAGGAAAACGCATCAGGATTTGCTGATTGCGGTCGCGTTCTGGAACATTGAGCAGCGGCCCGTTGGCGTAACGAACCGGTATCGTTTTGCTGGTGTAACCATAAAACAGCGGATGTTCCGGCTTCAGAATTTCGGCTTCGACAATTGGCCCCGGCGCGTAAAACTGCGGCGAAGTCCGTCCGGCATCAATCGTACGTGTCAGCCCGAATTCAGCAGGGAAGTAACTGGCCGTACCCAACGTTGCCAGCAAGCCCCCGGCATTGATGAACTTTTCAAACTCGGCCACGCCCGCCAAACCCATTCCGCCCGTGATGTCTTCTGATTCGCCGTAAACGCCTTGCGATTTGAACTCAGCGGATTTGGTGTAAGCCAGCGGTTTGCTCCCAGGTTCACGGTCAAAGACGATTCGTTTGCCGCTGCCGCCCTGATTTGGAACCAGGATCATGTCGTAAGCATCGCGCAGGTTCCCCTTTTTGACCTGTTCCTTGTAAATCAGATCGTACTGAACTCCGAACTGATCCAGCGCATGACGAACCCAGCCGACTTCCTGAGTGCTGCCCCAAGTCGTGAAAATGGCCAGTCGAGGCAAATCCACTTCGTGCATCAAGACGGTCGGCATTGCGGTCAAGGCGATAGCTTTCAATCCCAACTGCTCGATGGCAGCACGGCTTGCGTCATTGGCCGGGACTATCAGCGAACCGACGGGAACGTCCGTGTCGCCAGCCTTACCATCTGATCTGAAAGCTACTTCGTTGGCTTGAACCTTTGAGGCTTTTAGCTTGTAACGTAGCGAAATCAGATTGTTCGATCCGTAATTCAACACGGCGTAAGCAGCAGTCGCGTTGCCTTTGACTTCGCCTTTGACCGAAAGCTTGTCAACATTTTCAACGGCGACATCCAGCACTGCTTTGTCGGCGATTTCCTTGATTTCAGTCTGAGCCATCAGACCCATAGTCCAGCCCGTGTCGTCGTATGTTCGCAAGCTGGGATCGGGAAAGTTCTGTTTTTCCAGCAGGATTTTTGCCAGCCGCCCGTAAGGCTGATCGCGTTTGACGATGAACGAGCCCGCCGGGAACGTGCCTTCTTTCAACTTCACTTCGGCGGTGGCGCGACCGACTTCAATGCCTTGAATTCGCAAAGTGTTGACCACGAATTCGACGCGAGTCATGTCTGCTTGCGGCGTGATGACGAAACCGTAAGGCGCTTCGTTCTTTCCGGCCTCAATCGAATTGCGGGATTTTTTGTAGAAGTTTTCGACGACGACTTTGGGAAATTGACTGGTCAACTGCAAAGCCGACAGCACGCCGGTTTCCATGTAATTTGTGTTGTTGCGGATTGACCAGACGACTTCTTTGTACGGCGGCAGCGGGCGATACCATTCGCGCGAAGTTTGCCCCGCGCCTTCTGGCGGAGCGACTTTGCGTTTCATGGTGTTGGCTCCGCCGTTGCCGAAAGTTTCGTACATACGAATCATTCCGTTGTGGTTCGACGACATAAACGCCAGATAACCCGGCGACCACATATCCACAAAGCCGTGCGTCCAGACTCCCGGCATGCCGTACTTAATCATCTGCGACATTTCAAAGTTCGAAAACCACGGAAGCTCGCCGTACAGGATCGGATCAAGCGTAGGCTGTTGCGGAGCCTGTCCGCTGAAGGTGTACATAAACGGAACCGATTCGTGCAGGTCGTGCATGATCGGCGGATGCCATTGCAGATACCAGTTCAGCAGGTTTCGCATGGTGACTTGCGAATAGTTAATGTCGCGGTTGTTGTCGTGGAAGATGTATTTGCCCCAGTAAGGCGGCCCGCCTACTGAATCCTCTTCGGACTTTTCGTCCAGCTTGTGGCGGTAATACCAGTCAACATAACGGTCGCGTCCGTCAGGTTCCGCTGCCGGAGTGATCGAAACAATCACGTTGTCGCGGATGGCGTTGATGATCGGCGAATCTTCGACTGCCAGCCTGTAAGCCAGTTCCATCAGCATTTCCGGCGGCCCAGTTTCTCCGCTGTGAAGCCCGCCGCTGAGGTGATAAATCGGTTTGGATTTGGCGATGATGTCTTGCGCCTGAACTTCGGTCAGGTTGCGCGGATCAGCCAGTTGCGCCAGATAGCCGCGATAAGTTTCCAGGTTTTTGATCGTGTCTTCGTTGGCGACGAAGATGACCAGACATTCTCGGCCTTCGTCTGTTTGGCCGATGTTGATGACTTTGACGCGCGGCGAAGCTTTTTCCAGCGCGCGGTAATACCGATACAAATCCGCTGTCCGAGTCAGTTTTTGCGGCGTGCCAACGTGATAACCGATCACATCTTTTGGCGAAGGAATTCCGGCGACTTTTGGCAGATGGTCAACCAGCGGGCTGATGAATTCCGGTTTGGTCGTCCATTCTTTGACGGATTTGGCGAAGTCTTCGTCCATCTGTTGCTTGCTTTGCGCGAAAGCGGCAACGGCAAGCGAAACGGTGAAAAACAACATCAACGACAAGCGGCGGGCGACGGGGTAAAGAGTAGTCATAAGCTTCCTTTTTTGGTTTAAGGTGCTGCAATGAAAATTAGCCATTATCCATTTCGCATTAGCCATTATCGGTTGAGGTAAACGGCCTTACCCTGTCGGTTAATGGTTAGTGTGCAATGGATAATGGTTAATGAAGGTGGAGTTGTGCGATCAATTTTCTTCGACTGCGGCGTATTTCAAAACTTCTTCCTGAGTCGTTTGCCGGGCGTTCAATTCGGCCACCAGTTTGCCGCGACGCATAACCAGAATTCGGTCAGCCATTCCCAGCAGTTCGGGCAAGTCCGATGAAACCATGACCACGGCGGCTCCGGCTTCGGCCAGTTCGTTGACCTCGCGATAAATTTCAGAGCGGGCGGCGACATCAACTCCGCGCGTCGGTTCGTCCAACATGAAAACCTGGCTTTGAGCAAACAGCCATCGCGCCAGCAATGATTTTTGCTGATTGCCGCCGCTTAATCGGCCAACGGGTTTGGAAGGAGCAGGCGGGCGTATGTTCAGTTTTTGAATGTAGTTTTGAGCGGCGGCGGTTTCCAATTTGCTTTGCATACGTCCGCCTTTAACCAGCGCGCCCGTGTTTGCCAGCGTGATGTTCGTGGCCAGTGGCAGGTTCAAACACAATCCAGTTCGTTTGCGGTCTTCGGTCAACAGACTAAGGCCACTTGTCACGGAAAGGCTTGGTTGAGTTGAAGAAAACTTTTTGCCGTTGAGTTCGACTTCGCCGCTCATCGCAGGCGTTGCGCCGAAAATAGCTTCGACCAGTTCCGTGCGACCGGCTCCGGCCAAACCGGCAATGCCAACGACTTCTCCGGCGCGGGCTTCAAAGTTGACGCCTTCAAATTTCGGCTTCAGGGTCAGGTTGCGAACGCGCAGTTTAACTTCGCCTATTTGAGCATTGCGCGGCGGGAAGATTTCTTTTAATTCTCGCCCGGCCATGTGTTTGATGACTTCGTCTGTGGTGATTTCGCCCCAAACGCCGGAGTAAACGGCTTTGCCGTCGCGCAGGATAGTCACTCGGTCGGCGATTTCGTCCAGTTCTTCCAGGCGATGCGAAATGTAAATCACCGCCAAACCGCGCGCTTTCAAATCACGAATCAGCCGAAACAATTCTTTGACTTCGTTGTCGGTCAGCGAAGAAGTCGGCTCGTCCATGACGATGACTTTTTTGGCTTCGACGACAGCGCGTGTGATTTCGACTTGTTGGCGGTCGGCGGCGCTCAAACTGCCAACGCGAGCTTTAGGATTCAGGTTGAAGCCGTATTCGCCCAGCAGCTTTTTGGCGCGTTCGTTCAGTTCACGCGAATTGATAAAACCAATCGGCGCGACTTTCAATGGCTCGCGGCCTAGAAAAATGTTTTCCGCGACTGTCAGATGAGGCGCAAGCGAAAGCTCCTGATAAATCATCGCAATGCCCGCTGACAGAGCATCCGACGGATTGTTGAACTTAACCGGCTGACCATCAATCAGGATTTCGCCTTCTTCCGCCATATCGTCTGGCTGATGAACTCCGGCCAGAATTTTCATCAGGGTGGATTTGCCTGCGCCGTTTTCGCCTAACAGCGCCAGTACTTCACCGGCTTTGGCCGTGATGTTCACGCCGTCCAGAACGGTGTTGCCGGAAAAGGATTTTGAGATGCCGCGCATTTCCAGCGCAAAAATTGAAGAGTTCATTATGACGCCTTAGTTGGTTGACTGTTGCCGTAGCCAGCGAAAAACCAGCAGATGTCCGAACCAAGCCGCTTGCACCAGAAAAGCCGGAAGCCAGACGTAAGGCCAATAAGCCACAAATGTATTCGCCGGTTCGTTGAAAAATTGGCGCAAAGGCGTCGGCGCGGAAAGAATCGCTACAGTGACGATGTTAATAAGCAGGCCCAAGCCGACAAGGTTGAACATCCAAATTGCCCAACGCGGCGGTTGCCTTTTCATTGCCCATAACCCAAGCGCCAAACCGAGAATGCCGGACACAATGTCGAAGTTACGCCCGGAGTAAGTCATCTGTATTGGCACGATGCCTTTCTGGTAAAGGCTGTGCAGCCACAATTCCACAGGGATGCGGAAGGCCTGGAAGGCAATCAGCCAGGCGATGCCCGCGCCTTTAACCAGGCGAGTTCCCACAGGCGAAAAAGCCAAAGCCGCCGTCGCCAGTGTGAAGCCAAAAGCCATCAATATAAATGGCGGCGGCATACGGTTGAACTGTCTCAGGATGCCGGATTCAGCAATCAGCGCAGAACCGCCCAGCCAGACGGCGACAACCAGAATGGCAATGACTGTCCAGCGCAGGTTCGCCGAGTTTGCTTCGGTGCGTTCGCCGGAGTTGCGAATCCCAACGATAAAGAGAAGAGCCAACAGGGCAACCAGAGCGATGACGGTTGCAAAAGAAAGGGAAGAAGCCGTTGACATAAGAGCGCTTCCTTGGAGTGCTGCGACTGGTCGCAGCTTTCAGTTCGTTTCCTAGAAACCCTGCTGAACTCAAGACCCTGTTCAGGAGAACGCAAAGCTGCGCCGAGCCGCAGCACTCCATAGATTATTTGATCAGTCGCTGCATTTCCGGCGAGTCTACGTTTTCTTTGGTCACGAGCTTGACGCCTGTATCAATACGGCGTTCTGGAGTTTTGCCAGCCAGTTTGTCAATGATGGTTTTGACGCCTTCGTAACCCATCTTGAACGGGTCTTGCAGCACCAGCGAATCAATACCGCCTTCTTTGACGGCGCGCACCAGATCGGGGCTGGCGTCGAATCCGACCAGAACAACTTTGCCCGCCAGATTGCGCTGGCGAATGGCGTTTACTGATCCGACCGTCGAGGTTTCATTCGACGCGAAGATTCCGGCCAGGTCAGGATTGGCGGTCAGAATATCTTCGGCGACTGAAAGCGATTTGGTGGCGACGGATTCACCATAAAAAATGACCGGGATCAGGTTAATGCCAGGGAATTCTTTCAGGATGGTGTCGCGGAAACCTTCTTCGCGTTCGTCTGTGGAAATCGAGCCTTTCTTGACGCCGAGTATCGCGACCTTGCCTTTGCCTCCCAGCTTTTCACCCATTCGTTTGGCCGCGACGACTCCGCCCTGACGGTTGTCTGTGGCGACGTAAGAAATATACTTTTCCGTCCCAATCCCAGAATCGAAGATCGTCACCGGAATGTTTTCACGCTGAGCGCGTTCGGCAATCGGAACCAGGGAATCTCCGTGCGAAGGAGCCAGCACAATGCCGTCAACTCGACGGTTGATCATGTCTTCGACAATGTTGATCTGGCCGGAAATGTCCGTTTCCAGGGCCGGGCCTTTCCAGATGATTTCAGCGTTCAGGTCTTTACCTGCGGCATCGGCTCCGGCTTTAACGCTCTGCCAAAAGAAATGCGAAACGCCTTTGGGAATGACAGCAATTTTTTTCTGGCCGGGAGTTTTGTTATTCGCGCCTTTGTTACAAGCGGTGAAGGCGACAGCGACGAAAAGTGAAAGCGCGACGAAGAGGGTCAGTTTAATTTTGTTCATAAGGTTGTAGGTTGTAGGTTGTAGGTTGTAGGTGCGGATGTGAGTCAGCGAAACGAAGTCGCAAGACCCACAACCTAACACCTGCCATCTATCGCCTACGAAAACACCGCGACTCCTTTGATGAAATCGGCGCCGAAATGATCCTGCGCGAATCCGGCGGGAACATCGGCCAAAGAGTGGTAATGGTGCGTGATAAATTTCGAGACGTTGATCTTGCCCGAAGCAATCAATTCCAGCGACTGGCGATAGACGCTTGGCCTGCCGTCGGAATCGAATCCGCCAGAGGCTCCGGTCGGAGTGACCAGCGTCGGTTCCATAAACTGGATGTTGTTCATGACCCCCAGGTCAACTCCGTGATGGCCGTGACCGTACATCAATAACGTCGCCTGTTTGCGAATCAAGCTGGGAATCTGTTTGTACAACGGAGCAATGCCCGCCGACTCGATTAACAGATTGATACGTTCGCCTTTGGTTAAATCGTTGACGGCTTCGATCAGGTTGGTGGTTGTCGGGTCAATTCCAGTCGCGCCGTATTCTTCAGCCAGGCGGCGACGTTTTTCGCTGGGTTCGGTGACGATCAACAACCCGTCAAAGCCAATGACGTTTCGCAAATACTGAGTGAACAACAGTCCGGCGGGGCCGGCTCCGCAAACCAGAACCGATTTGATTGGACGCTCGGCGGCTTTTTCACCATTGAACTGATAGCGCGACGGAGCTTTCAAAACCGTACCCATTGAGTGCGTGATGCAGCTCAGCGGTTCGGTCAATGCGGCCTGTTGCAGCGGCAACTCGCTTTCGATGCGGACGGTGTTGATGGCCGGAACCGAGATGAATTCAGCCAAAGCGCCTTGCAAACCTGTGATGCCGTGTTCGGCGTAATGCGCGCATTGATGAGTGTCGCCGGTCGCGCAGTATTCGCAAAGCTCTGCACGGTGGTAGCTCATGCAGTTCCAGCCTTGATCTACCACGACCCAATCGCCGGGAGTTACGTCTTTGACGGCGCTGCCGACTTCTTCGACGATGCCGCAAAATTCGTGGCCCAGGATCAACGGTTCTTCTTCTGGTGGAACCAATCTGCCGGTTTTGTCATAGCGGTAGTTGGCGTGACCTTCGTAGATGTGAAAATCCGTTCCGCATAACCCAACCGCGCCGACCCGGAGCAGCACTTCATTGGGCTGCGGAGCGGGCTTTGGGATTTCGCGGACTTCCAGTTTGTGCGGAGCAGTAAGAGCTAAAGCTTTCATGGTCATATTGCTCATTGGGTTATTGATCCAGATCGGCAATGTCCAGCCGGTTTTCGTTTTTCAACAATTGAAACCGTTCAATTGTTTCTCTGACGCCCTGCGCCAGCGGAGTATGCGGCATTTTTCCGAGCGCGGCGGCAATCGCTGAATCATCCAGCGCCGAAGGCATGTTCATTGCGGCCTTGGCCACCGTGATGGAACTTTTGGCTGACGGAATCAGTTTTTCGATCTCTTCGACCACGGCGGTGACAGGAACTGTTTCGCCGTGAAGGTTGAAAACGTGCGCGCCATTCAGTTCAGCCGTTGCCGAACGGATAAAGGCATCGGCGCAATCGGCGGCATAAAGAAAATCGGTTTCTCCGCCAAAACGAATGTGGAATGGGCGGCCAACTACTGCGGCTTTCATGGCTTTGGTCGGATCGGAAGTCATTCCGAAATCTCGACCTGGGCCGTAAACCGTCAGCGGGCGCAAACCAACACTGCTGATGCCATTGTCCAGAAAATAAACTCGCGCGTTGTCTTCGTTGCATTGTTTGAACGCGCCGTAATGCGTGGTCATTTTGCCGGCCTTGCCTTCGTTGACCGGCTGGCCGTCTTCGGGTTCGCCGAAAACGGCGGCGGAGCTGGCGTAAACGACTCGTTTGATTCTCCCGCCCGAATTCTTGGCGGCTTCAAAAACATTGATCGTGCCGACGACATTAACCATCGCGCCCAGCCGTGTGTTGGCTCGACAGACCGGAACCTGCAAGCCAGCCAGATGAATGACGTGATTGATTTCGTTTTGCTCGACGGCCTGGGAAACCGCGTTGCCGTCTGTAATGTCAGCTTCGATGACTTTTGCTCGAGCGATTTCCTCATCGCTCATTATTTGCCGCAACCGCTGCGGATTCGAGTTCAGATCGAAAATTATTACGTTATGACCTTCGGCCAGCAATCGTTTGACTACCCAGGCGCCTATAAAACCATGAGCGCCCGTTACCAAAAAATTTGCCGGGAAATTCGTGTTCGACATTGGTGTTTTGCCTTTTTAGAAAATTGCGGTCTGGAAGGCGGGCATCATAACAATTGAGCCTGAAATTGAAAACGAAGCCTCGACAGTTTCAGGCGGTAAACTCAAGATTTAATAGACACTTTCCAGGATCAACTTGGGCTTCATGTCTTCATAGAGCTTGATGCTGCGTTCAATGATGTTGATGGCGTCGAACCGTCCCATGAAGCGTTCGACTTTGACCTGCTTGTTTTCCAGCGCCTTGTAATCTTCAAAAAATCGCCGGACGGATTTCAGCCTATACTCCGGCAATTCGGAGATGTCTTTGTAATCGCGGTATTCGGGGTCGTCGGCATGGACGGCTATGATTTTGTCGTCCTCTTCGTTCTGGTCAATCATCTGCATCACGCCTATGGCCTTGGCTCTGAGGATGCAAAGCGGAACGACTTCAACCTGACCCAGCACCAGCACGTCCAGCGGATCATTGTCGTCGCAATAAGTGCGCGGCAAAAAACCGTAGTTGGCCGGGTAATGCACCGAACTGAACAGCACTCGGTCAACTTTCAACAAGCCGGTTGTTTTGTCCAGTTCATATTTGACCTTCGAGCCGATCGGAATCTCGATAATACAGCGGAAAACTTCGGGCGCTTGATCGCCCAGATCAACGTCATGCCAAGGGTTCATAAAAAATCAAAAGACGGTTCAGGGTTCATGCTTCAGTGCGCCTTTGTTACTACACTCTGAGGCGTGAACTCTGAACGGTTACTTTCCTTTGTTCAGTGCGCGCATTTGCTTAGGCGACAACATCCAACGTAATAATCCAGGCCCACGCGGAGGCAGGCTGGAAACTTCAACAGCACACAGCGAACCTTTTTTGAATTCGATGTTTAAGTTGCGATTGCCAGCCAGCAGATAAGATGTGATTTCGGACATATCAGGCATATGGCCGACCAGGAGTGCGCGGTCGAATTGAAATGCGCCGAGTTCCAGAAAGATTTCAGCGTGACCGCCTTCACTGGTGGCAAAGGCTTTGCCCGGCGCGAGCGATTCGATGATTTTGACGCGATGCTGCAATTCCAGCACTTCGGCAACAGCTTCGGCAGTCTGACGGCAGCGCAATAGCGGACTGGTCAAAATCACATTGAACTTCAACCCAAGCTCTTTCAAACCGCCAGCGGCCAGCTTCATTTTTGCTCGGCCTTCAGGCGTCAATGGACGGTCGGCGTCGTTGATGATTCCTCCGACGCCCAAATCGGCGGCGACTCCATGCCGCATCAAGTACAATTCGATCAATGGTTATTCCTCCAACTTGTTCGATCAGTTTAAGCCACTATCATCTACACTTGCTTGCTGCCGTCAACGGCAGCTTTTTGATGCCGTTCCTTTCCATTTTACTCTCAAATTCTCGCTGAGCAGGGAGACCACTTATCTCATGCGTTTCAATTTTAATTGGTAACGGAAATTTTTCAGGAATAGATATCCCGCGATAAGCAAACAGGTGAAGTGTTCCTGCTTCGATTTTGTAGTAAACCGCTTCTGGCCACATCTCATTCAAGCAATAGTCTTTTTTCCTATCGCAACTCGCACAAGGATCACTGTTGGCTGATACAGCGATGACGTCGTAGTTGCCAGTAAGCCCTCTGATCTCTCGTTTGAAGTAGACGTTTTCTCCGTCTGGCAGCTTCACCGCTTCAATTGCATAGTCGGATGAGCCGGTTTCATCGGGAAAGAGCCAGGAGAAGGCCATCAATGAAATGGTAATCAAAATGAACAGCCCAAGAAGCAACTTGGCAATGTAAAAAAATTGAGCCATAGATAAATTTGATTACCAAAAGCTATATGCCAAAGCCCAAATGTGAGCCAGGATTGTTCAACGAAGTTTTCAGCGCCAGTTCCAGCGTTGGCCTGATTTCTTCCGGTGTGATTATCGCGTCAACAAATCCACGTGCAGCGGCAAACTTTGCGTCAAGCTGCCGTTCATATTCGTCGCGAACTCGATCCATTTCGGCGCGAAGATTTTCATCCGGCTCCTGTCCAGCGGTCTTCAGTTTCTCAAGCTGCGAAGAGAACAAAGCCATGACCGCCGATTCGCCTTCCATCACGGCCATTCGTCCGGTCGGCAGTGTGAAAATGAAGTCAGGATCGAAGCCTTGCCCGGCCATCGCGTAATAACCGGCTCCGCTGGCGTGATTGATGGTCAAAACGACTTTGGGAACCGTCGCCGTCGCCATCGCTTCGACGAATCGAGCGCCTGCGCGAATGATGCCGGACTGTTCGGCTTCGACGCCGACCATAAAGCCCGAAACATCCTGAATGAACATAAGAGGCGTGCCATGACGATTGCAGGTTTCGATGAAGTAAGCAGTCTTTTCCGCGCTTTCGGAGTAGATGATTCCGCCGAATCGCGGAGGTTTGCCGGGAGAAGGCGGAGGCAGCAGACCTCGGTTGTTGGCAATGACTCCGACCGAAATTCCGCCGATGCGTGCGTGGCCGACGATCATTTCCTGGGCATAGTCGGCCTGGAATTCGTCGAAGCTGCCAGCGTCAAAAATACAATCCAGCATCGCCCGCGCGTCATAAGTCGCTCGGTGATCCGCCGGTAAAATGTCGTAAAGTTCTGTCGCCGGTCGAGCCGGTTCCTGCGATTCGGCAGTTCTGACCTTTGAAACTGGCGGCGGCGGAAGTTCGGCGATCAGGTTGCGAATCTGCTTCAAACATTCCTCGTCGTTTTTTGAGCGGTAATGAGCTACGCCGGAAATCGAGTTGTGCATCTTCGCGCCGCCCAAAGTTTCGCCGTCAACTTTCTGCCCCGTAGCTCCTTTGACCAGATTCGGCCCGCCCAAACCCATAAACGAAGTCCCTTCGACCATCAAAATCACGTCGGACAGTGCGGGCAGATAAGCTCCACCGGCTACGCATTGCCCCATAACTGCTGCAATCTGAGGCACTTTCAGGAAACGACGCATCACCGAGTTATAAAAGAAAATCCGCGCTGCGCCGTACTGTCCGGGGAAGACGCCATCCTGATAAGGCAGGTTCACTCCGGCGGAATCCACCAGATAAACAATCGGAACCCGGCAGCGCATGGCTATTTCCTGAGCGCGCAGCATTTTCTTGATCGTTTCAGGCCACCACGAACCGGCCTTGACCGTGGCGTCGTTGGCGATAACGACGGCTTCGCGTCCGGCTATGACTCCGAAACCTGTGACGACTCCGGCGGCGGGAGCGGTTCCATCGTATTGGTCGTGAGCGATCAGCAATCCGACTTCCTGAAAATGAGTGTTCAGATCAATCAGTTGCTCGATGCGTTCGCGGGCAGTCAGCTTGCCCTGGCTGTGCTGGCGCTGGATTTTGTCTGCGCCGCCGCCTTGCCGCAGCTTGCTTTCCAGAGCGCGAAGCTCGGCGACCAGCGATTCAAGATGAATGCGGTTTGGATTGGTTTCAGCAGCTTTTGCTTGTCGTTTCATAATTCAGTAAGGGCGAACCACTGAAAGGTTCGGAATCATTTTGTAGTGGCGAATGTTTTTGCTGTAAAGCGTCAAGCCGTTTTCGATGGCAGTTGCTCCAATCAGTGCGTCAGGAATTACAAGTCCGTGGCTGAGGAAATATCGTTCCATCAAGTCTCGCGCAGTTTGAGAAGTCGGCGCGTTGATCGGTATCACTGATACTTGACGAAGGAATTGTTGAATCTGACTCAGTTCGGATGAATTGCGCGAGCCTTGAATCAATTCCATCGCTGACACGATGCTGATCTTGATTCCGCCGACTGCCAATTGTTCTGCGAGTTCGGCTACTGCAGCTGGCAGTTTATGAGTCGCGTCAATCAGAATGTCTGTGTCAATTAACCCTGGCGTGTTAATCGTTCCTGCCATTTCGCCCTTTCGCTTTCAACCCAGGATGCGCTGTCACCCATTTCCTGGCGATCAGCCCACATTCCGAAGAAAGGCAGGCTGAAGAGATCGTCAACTTTAGTGTTGCCGTTTGTGTAAACTTCCGGCTCGATTTGGACGATTACTTCTGTTCCTTCGGCCAGTTTCAGCGGAGAGGGAAGCACAATTTGTCCGTTCTCAATTTTTCCTCGTTCCATCAAAATCATAAGCGGTTCTCCTTGGTTCGCAGATTATAGCCTCTTGTCTTTCCAAAGAGCTTCAACAAGTTTTGTGATTTCTGTCTGGCGATCAACCGGCAACCCCTCAATCACCAGCACGGATTGGCCGCGCAGTTGGATGAAGACTTCGCCGTCGGGAGTTTGAAACGCTCGCTCGTCTTCGGACTTTGTCGCCAGAGGTTTGGCCGTTGGATACCGTTTTGTAGTTCGTTGAGTGTAGGCGCGCAAAAATTCAGCGGCGTCTTTTTCCGTGTCCCACTTGCTCAAATGAGTCAGCATCAACTGGCCGGTTTTTGAATTTTCATACAGCACGGATTGGTCTCCGCCCCAGCCAGCCGCTGCCGCCTGAGCTTCTTTCTTGCTGATGAATTCCGACATAATCAGCGTGTAACCGAATTCTCCATTAACGTCCGCATCCAGTCGCCGCCAGGAGTCGCCAATCAGTTTGGAAACATCGGGCAATTCAATTTTTACCGGCATTTCATTGGCCAGATATTTGTCAATGTGCAGAATCTGTTCGGTTGATTGCGGCAGGTCGGTGAAGGCCTGTGAAACGCCTGCCCAGCCGCGTTTTTTCAGCAACTCCTGAACGAAAGCCGCGCCGTAAATATAGGAAAAGACCAGAGATTCCCGAAGAGCAGCCGGAGCCGAAAGATACACCTTTTGTTTTTCGCGCTCGGATTGCGGAATCGGTTGGTCGGCAAGAGCAGCAAGGCTGGGCAGTTTGGTAATGTCGCCGCCCATCGGTTTCAGTTGGTAGTTGTACATCAACGCGGTGGCGTCGCCTTCGATCAAAGCATGAATGGCTGTTTCGCGGTCGCCGTCTCCGTTAGGCCACTTATCAAACCGCATCAAATTGAAATGTTGATCCTGAAGCGCGTGTTGAAGCTCGTGAACCATGACAGGTTTTTGCTGTTCCAGGTCGTTCCAGTCGGCCAGAAAAAGCTCTTTGGTTTTTGGGCGATAAAAGCCTGCGACCTGTTCGGTCATCAACCGAATCATAAATTCGCGGTAGCGGAAATCCTTTGGAACCAGGCCGTAAGCGATCAATGTTTTGTTCGCCGCTTCGATTTCTTCTGGCGTGCTTTCTTCCTCAAATCCGCGAATGATTTCCTGTTCGATTTCTGTGCGCGATTTCGCTCCGCTTTTCACCGGTGAAAGGATTTTCAATCCGCGCATCTTGCTGACTTCATCCAGCAATTGGCTGGTTGCTTCTATGACTTTGGAGGTTTTGACCGGATCGGCTGCGGCGATGCCAGGCTCAATCGGTTTTCTGGCCGGTTGCTGAGCAACCAGATTGATGCTTGAAAGCGCTAACAGCAACAGACACCTGGCAACAAGACTTCTTTTTGACATGCTTTATCCTTTCACGGTAAACAACTTGGCTTAAACGTTGGAACGAGTGGCAATGTACCATTCGGTCAGATCAATTCAAAAAGGAAAACAATTCAGCAATGAGCATTGAAATTCACGATTGGAGCGAAACCCGTCTGCGTGTTCGTTACGCTGAAACCGACAAAGCCGGAGTCGTTTATCACTCGAATTATCTGGTTTGGTTTGAAGTCGGGCGCGTAGAGCTTTGTCGCGATTACGGATTTAATTACCGTGAGATGGAAACCGAGGCAGATGCGTTTCTGCCCGTCACAGAATGTCGCGTCAAGTATCGCGTTCCTGCCAAATACGACGACGAAATCATTATCAGGTCAAAAGTCACGGAGCTTCGCAGCCGCGCGATCAAGTTTGCTTACGAAGTCCGCCGAGTCGGCGACGAAGCCTTGCTGGCTGAAGGCGAAACTCATCATATCGTTATGAACGGCGAGGGGCGCGCAAAAGCTTTTCCGCCCGAATACGCCGAAATGATGAAGGGCGGGAAAGTCTTGCTTGCCAAACAGGAGGCTGAATGAAATTCAAAACAATCGTGCTGATTGCTGCTCTTGCTCTGATGGTGAACCCAGGCGTTCGCCCGGTCGCCGCCGAATCCTTCAAAGGAGCGCTGGCCGTCCAACTGTGGAGCTTCCGCAACGATTTTAAGAAGGACGTTCCCGGCACTTTGAAACGTGTGCGCAAGCTTGGCTTCACGAACGTCGAACTGGCCGGATATTACGGAATGACCGCCAAAC
>JAGNMH010000039.1 GCA_017991275.1 Acidobacteriota bacterium | reverse complement strand
CCGTGTCCGTCGCAACCAACCAGCGTGCTGCCCGGCCCGCTGGGAGTTCCAAGCATTCGGTTGTAAACGACTCGGCTGGCGTTGGCCGTGTTGCCGCCGGTGTAAAGCGCAAAGTGATTCGGCGATTGAGTAGCGTTATCAATGCCGCTGTCTGAAACATTGACGACGAAATTCGACGCCGTGAACTGGGCTTGCGTGAAGCCTTTGGCAGCCAGATAAGCCAGATAATCACCCTGCACAGGCAATCCGTTGCTAATGTTCCCGGCTACGATTTGATTCTGCCGTTCGTCCAATCGCCGAGGAACGCTGTACCGAGTGATCGAAATCACGTCTTCGCGTTCGGCAAGTTGAGCGACGGCAAGTGGCGGTAAAGCGATGACCAAGTTGGTGAAATGCGCGATGCGAGTTTGTTGTTTGGCGGGAATTAGTTGAACTTGTTTGATCAGATTGAGCGTCGTTTGATTGGCCGCCGCATCATCAAACAACTGAACGGCAAACAGATTGTCTTTCAGTTCGGCGCTGGCCGAGGCGCGAGCGGCGCTGGGCGAAATTTTCATCTGCGGCAGGTAATCGCTCAGCCAGCGGATCGCCGCGTTCGATTGCAAACTCGTCACAGCTTCGGCGTCGGCGTAAATCAGATAAGCGTTGTTCGGGATGTAATTGACGACTTCTGCGCCCGAAGCGAGCAAGGCTTTGTGCCATTCGGGCTGAATCGCCCCGGCAAATTGAATCAGGCGCAACCGGCGTTGGCCATCAATTGCCAGTCGAGCTGATTGTCGCGTAGTGTCTATCGAACCAGCATTCAACAGAATCAATCCACTATTGCCTTGTGCCGTTAATGCGCGTTGCCAACTCAGCAACAACACAGTGACCACGAACAACACCCCAACCAATCGGAGATGAAACAGAAATCGAGTGAAAGAGCCAGTGCGTGTACCAACCATCCCGGACGCCTCCTGAAATCGCAGTGAGTTTGAATTTGGGCGAAGGCGGGGCTGCTTTTCGCTTAAAGGGCAATGTTTATCAAAAACATTGGCGGTGAGCGGCGCGGAGTGTACTGAAGCGGCGGAAAGCGAGTCAACGCAAATAACGGTTTCGTGACTGACGTTTGAAAAAAACTGCGAATGAACACCGAGCGATTCTACTCAGCATTCATTCGCAGTTTGCGTGTTACCTCAGTCGGCGAACACTTGAAATCAACAAGGTCCGTAATTAATGGTGACAATCCTCAACATCGGAGTTTTCTCCCCATCTGCATCAGTGACCGTCAACCAGACCTTCACACTGTAGCTTTTACAAGAGTGCGGCAGCGATTGATTCGGCGTCCAGGAAAAGCTGAACTGTTGTCCATTGTTCGCCGTTCCGGTTTTGATGACCTTGTACGTCTGCCCGTCATCCACAGCCCATTGATACGTCAGCGGATTTTTGCCGTCCGGATCAGTGGCCACCGCTTTTAACGTGGCGGGCACATCACCAAACCACAGTTCATTGCCGACCGGAGACAACATCGTCACGACAGGAGGCCCGCTGGCAGGAGGCGCGACCAGTTTGATCGTGACCGTAACGCTGCCGGTACCGCCATTCGAATCTGTTCCTTTCAGGGTAATGGCGTAATCGCCCGCGTTCAAAAATTTAGCAGGGACGCTGCATCCGGTTCCCAGCGCTACTGGGTTCAGCGCTCCGACCTTTTTCGACGACCAGGCCATATTGGCGCAAGGAATTTGCGTGTTTACTTCATTTGGATCATACGAAGTCCCTGTGAAGCTGTAAAAGACGCCCGTATAAAGCTGCTGATTCGCCGCCAGGTTCGTAATCGTCATCTTCGGCGGCGTGTTTGCCGCAACGTTGAGAGTGATCGAATCCGTTTTGGCGTTTCCTTCATCGTCAGTGGCCGTCACCGTAACTGTGCGCGGGCCGGAAGTCGTGAATACAAAAGGAACTTTCTTACCATACCCCAGCACACCGTCAACGTTGGAAGTCCAGGCAAATTGCAGGTCAGTGTCTTCGTAATCCACAGCTTCGGCTTCCAGGCTCACCCCTGTGTCGCCGCCGAGTTGAACGGTGCTGTTGTTTAGCGGCTGGCGAATTTTGACCATCGGAATACTGCTGGGAAAATCACCGTGATAGACCTTCAACTTGCCTGCACCTGCGTATTGCATTTCGGCATCAATTTGCGCAAGCGGGCTGTAAATAAAATATTGGCTGGTGCCACCCCAAAGAACGCCGTGCAGACGAACGCCTGTGGAACCACCTGGCCACGATTCCAGGTTGAACACCGGAGCGCCGCTGTCGCCCGGAGCAGTCGCCGCCGCAACGAAATTTTGGCAAAAGAGCGTTCGCCCGGAATCTCCGCCATTTAGGCCTCCTTGAGTGGTATTTGCGCAGGTGGCCGTGATTTGCCCTTTCGTGCGTCCGGTCGTGATGCCTACCTTTTCCACCCACGATCCTGCGACGGAAAAATTCGCCCGACTGGTGATGTGGTATTTCACGGGCACTTCCTGTTTCGAAGCATTGGCAAGCAACAAATAGCTGAAATCCCCAGTGATTAACGGAGTCGGTTGCACTGCTGCGGCGTCGCGCGAAATAAACGCCGCGTCACTGTACCTGCACAATCTGCCGGACGGGCATCCGTTGTTTGTAAACAATGGAGGATCGTACAACTCGGTGCCAATCCGGTTGGCGATATTGTTGTCCGGTTGTTTCACGGCATCGCCGTTATTCATCCCAAATGTGCTGGTGCAATGCGAGGGGGTTATAAATCCGGCGTTCTTTCCGGCAATGGCCAAAAAGCTCAGCGTGCAATTACCGCCCAGATTTCCGGTCTGAATGCCTCCGGCAATCGGACGCCATTTACTTTGCAAATCCTGTGTCATCTTGATCGGTTCGACTTCGGATATGTGCGCGGCTTCTTCAGAAATTCCCATCCGGATGAGCGCCTGCCGCACTTCCAGCAAGGCATTAAAACTTGTGACGCCGATTTCCAGGCAATTGTTTCTTTCGTCAATGTCCGTGAAAGAAACGTCTGCCATCGCCAACGTCGTGCGTTGATGCGCGTCGTGCCAGGCTTTGAGCTGCGTGAAACTGTATCGCCCCTGCACTGCAACTGGATTTTCCAGCGGCAATCCTTCGCGCCCGAACACTGCGATGATGGCCTGCATTGCCGTGGGCAGTTGCGACCGATCCAACAAATACACATTCAACCTGCCGTCATCGCCGACAAAAAAACCGCCAAAGGTTGGCACCAGCCGCGCTACGTCGGCAAACATGTCGTCAAGGGTTTTGACGGGTTGTGTTGGAGCCGTTGGCGTTCTGGCCGCCATTCGATTGCCATCTTCTTGTTGAGCCGAAGCATGCAAGCTTAGGCTCAGTTTTAAGCCGATCGCCAATGCGCTCAGCACCAATACAGATAAAACCAGGCGTAATCTGGATATGTTTCGAGTTTTCATGTCCTTCTCCTTTTTGTTTCAGAACCGCTCCAGCAAAAGAGGCGCGTTCTTGTTCATTTTCTGCTTGCAGCCAACACAGACTCATTTCCTTGAAATCAAGGCGGTGCTCAATGCTGCTCACCAGGACAGGCGAAAAACTTTCGTGATTTTCATCACGGAAGGAAATTTTTTTCGGATTTGGGTTGAGGCTATTATCGGTGCGGTTACAAACTCACTATTTAGGGACAGGCGAACCGGATGGATTCATTTTCTCAATACATCACCAAGTTGCTGGTTGGCTGACGCAATGGCGACCGTCGGCGCTAGACCGATTGACACCGCAACCTTGGCCAAGAAAGAAAATGAGATTGACTCGATTCGCTCTGGCAGAGCCTTCAAAGTCAGAGTCTATTCATTCTCTGAAAACGTCCGACAAACCTCAGTTTGTCGAGTGGCTCCCCACAATCGCCTGTTGGCCGAAACCGCGACAAACTGAAGCTTCTCGGACTCTGCACGTTGAGAATGAATAGACCCGCCTTGAAAGTGGACGTTGTTGTCACCGGGCAGTTATTACGCGAAGGTGAGCGACTTATTGTTGAAATACTTTTGCTGCGAACCAAAGACGGAGTTCTGCTATGGAGAAACCTTTTCAGGATGGTTCGACTTCGATTCGCGGGCTGAAGACCCACCCGATGACGACAGATTTTGCTCAGACCCGCGCTTCGCTGAGTTGTTGTGGCGCGCGGGCCTGGCGAATTGAATTTTGTGCCGCGCGCGTGAGCAAGCGGCTAATTGCAGGAAACCGTTCGCTCACGCGCGCAATACTTCATAAGCTTCGCGGAGCGATGCGGCGGCAAACAGAATAACCGCTTGCTCACGCGCGGATGTAAATGAAGGCTATGCAAATTGAAATCTCACGCAAAGCCGCGAAGGCGCAAAGAAACCAAGGAAAGATGGCTTGTTTTCTTTTCCTTCTTGGCGACTTTGCGACTTGGCGTGAACTGATTGATTCCATTGAAGATCAATTTGCACAGGCTTCATGTAAATACACGACATCACGGAGCAAAGTAACCAGACAGATCAATCACCAGATGAGTAGGTCCAGATGCAAATAATTTGAATGAACCATCCGGGCCAAGTCCGACCATGAAGTGACGATTGGCGATTTGATTTGTCGCAAAGTTGGAAGTGGCCACCAGTGGACGGCCAACATTGCTCGGCCATAAGGTCAAATACCCCGCGACAGGATTGACAGTCGTCACATTACCCAACACGGCTGAAGCATTTGCTGGAATCGTTTGGCCACCACATACGCCCCTGGCTTGTTGCAAGTATTCGACTCCGCCGGCAAATGCCACGCCTGGTGTGAAGCAGGCTGCCTCTCCCGGACGCGAATCCATGAGCCTGACCGGCGCTCCCAGCGAATAAAATAAATACCCGGCTCCGTTAACATCAGTCGCATCCGGGCTGTAATACCCCAACACATCAATAACCATGTCAGTAGTCGCCGTCGTAAATATCTTGAAAGCGCCATCCGTTCCCAAACCGACGGTGAACGGAGTATTCACAATGTCTCCACCGACGTAATTACCGTTCGCCACAAAAGGTTGCGCAGCCGTGCTGGGGTAAAGCGTGATGTAACCGGACGTCGCCGGGAAGACAACAGTCGCGTTGCCGACCAGAGCCTGGGCAGTAACTGGAATCGTGACAGTGTTGCAGGTCACTCGTCCCGGTTGAGTCCGACTGGTTCCGCCATTGATCGGGGTTCCGGGTGTGTCACAGCCGGTCTCTCCGCTTCGTGTTTCCAGCAAACGAATCGGTTGCGGCAATGTGTGAAAGTACAATCCGCCCGCTCCGGGCGGAGCAAAATAACCGCTGACATCAATTACCACATCGGTCGTTGCCGAAGAGTAAATCTTGAATGAACCATCGGCACCCAGTCCAACAGTAAAGACATTGTTGACGATCTCTCCAGAAACGTAATTTGAATTGGCTACCAGCGGCCTGGCCGCATTGCTGGGATACAGCGTTAGATAACCCGAAGTATTAGGCACTGGTGTAATGTTGCCGGTGATGGCCAGAGCGTTCGACGGAATGTTAACTCCGTCGCAAGTTCGCCGTGCAAGTTGAGTTCGATCAGTGCCGCCGAAAATCGGCGCCCCCGGACTGTCACATCCCGACTGACCTGCTCGCGTATCCAACAAGCGAATCGGTTTGGGCAGCGGATAGAACATCAAACCCACCGGGCTGATTGTCGAAATGTAAACTTGAGCGCCTGTACAACCATTGTTATCTGTCGCCTGGATGGTGAAGTTGTAAATTCCTGCGCCGGTCGGGTTACCGCTTAGCAAGCCGCCAGAAGACAAACTCAACCCTGGCGGTAAAACTCCTGCAACAACCGAGAATGTATAAGGCGCAACCCCTCCGTTGGCTGTAATCGTTGTCGAGTTATAAGCGGTTCCAACAATTCCGCTCGGAACCGTTGCCGGATTCAGTGTGATCGCTGGGCAATTGGTCGCTTGCATCACAGTAAAAGTTTGTCCAGCAACTGTAATTGTGCCGGTTCGTGCCAGCCCGGTGTTTGCAGAAACCGCATAACTCACAGTGCCATTTCCGCTGCCGGGAGTGCCGCTATTGATTGTCACCCATGCGACATTGCTGTTTGCAGTCCAAGCGCAACCGGCGGAAGTGTTCACGTTGACTGAACCATTCCCTCCCGCTCCTGAAAAGTTCTGGGAAGCCGGATTGATAGAATAGGCGCAACTGCCCGGTTGAAGGATGAAATTCACGCCGGAAATATCGAAGAAAACATTGCCCACAGCTTCGACTTTGATACGCGCAGTAGTCGAATTGAATCCAACCGGCACGACAATGGTCTCGCTGCCGTCGTTAGGAGTGCTGGCAGCGATAATTACGGGGAAGCTGACACCTCCATCAGTAGAAAGAGAAATTTTGACGTTGCCACAACTGACCGGACCAGCGTTAGTTCCCGCCACGTTCCAACTGACTGTTTGATTCGTTCCGCCAATCCAGGTCACTGACGATTCCGGCGCGGTGACAACAAACGGCCCGGCGTTGTTGGCCACCTGAAGCTGCACGTCATCGGCGCTCACGCCGCCACGTTGATCGCGTATGGTCACTCGAAAATTGAGCGTACGACCTATGCGCGGCAGTTCTTCGGCAGTGCGAAGCCCACTCCCGTCAAAGTCCGGCGGATCGTTGGCATTGTTCAAAATATAAGTCAGGCTTGGAAAAGTTCTTACCGGTGAAGCATCAATCGGGAAAGCGCGAAAAATCGGGCGCGTCGAAACACTGGTATCACCACTATCGTCATAGGGTGGATTGGCATAATTGCTGCCGCCTGAATCGTATTGCTCCCACGAGTAACGCAAATTTGCCAAGTCTCCGGCGTCGGCATCACCGCCCGTTGCAGTCAAAGCGAATGGTGTGTTTTTGGGGATAGTGAAATCGGCTCCACCGTTGACGGTAGGGATGTTATTGCCAGTCGAACTGGTTTGAGCACAGATTCCAAAAGCTCCCAGGTAGGACGTTATCGAATCAAAGCTTTTTGAGTGAAATCGCAGGTCGCGCGAAAAAACTATGTTGTCAGAATCGCAAACTCCGGCATAAGACATTATCGTCGAGCCACTGCCGGGTTCATAAGCCGAGCCGGGCGACCTGTTATTACCGCCACAAAAACTGGTCGTGCCGTTAAAGCTGTGATTGGCTCCGAACTGGTGGCCGATTTCGTGCGACCATAAGCCGACGTAAGTCGAATTGCCTGCCGAACCGCCCATCAAACTGACTCCGCCACCTTTGAACGGCCCAGCCCCGTCATCAGCGGCAGAGCAAACCACTCCGACATAAGAAACACCTGCTCCGCCAGTTCCAAACACATGTCCTATGTCGTAATTCGCCGAACCGATTTGATCTCGCAAAGTCGCTCTAACCTGCCCCAACATGGCTGTGCCGTCGCCATTGGTAAAGGGGTCGGGTTCGGAGGTGTAAACCACCTGACTGTTGTTGCCAACCAGAACCATTCGTATCGCCAATTCTCGTTCGTAAATTGCATTGGCGGCATTCAGCCATACATTGATCGAGGCAATAGTCTGAGCCACATTACCTCCGCCGAACTGCAAGCTATATTCAGAAGTCGCCGCAATGGCTATGCGATAAGTTCGCAACGTGCCGCCGACTGATGCCTTAATGGCCTGTGGACTATTCGGTTCGTGGTAAATAACCTTGCTCTCGTCTACTTCGCAGCGCAATTTGTCGGTTAATTCTCTGGCATTTGAACTGGCATAGATTGTCGAATTTCCGCCAGCCGATGGCAAAACTGTGAATGCTTCACCTGCGCCAAGCACAAGCGCATGAAAGCCAAGCGGCGACCAGTCCGCGCGCATAGTCATTGCCGGGTCGTCAATTCCCTGCCCTCGATAGCTTTTGATTTCAGGATAACGTTCAGCAAGCGCCGGTTCCATGATGGCAGATTCTCGAATGCGGAACCGCGTCAGCTTTCCGTCTGGCATTGGTATTGTCAGCGTAACTCCGTTTTCTATTAACTCGCCCGATTTTTCCTCTGGGGCGCTGCCTAACACTGCTGTCAAAAGCCCGCTGTTTAAGCGAAAAAACCTGGCTTGCCCCAGAACAGGTTGACGGTTGAGCTGGTCAACTGAATCAGCAGTAATTTCTTGCCATATTACTTCCTGCTCAGCTGCGCTTACAGAGTAATCGCGCATAAAAACTGTTGCAATAACGCTCACGGCGATACAAACGACAGCGACTAACAGAAAATCAAATTTAACCTGATTACATACTTTCATAATCCATGCCTTTTCAATTGCTGCTACGTTACCCAAGCAGGTAACATTTTCAAGCCACCTAACACAGGTAAACAACGCCAAGCTATTCTGTTATTCTATTAACCGTTATTTGAGACTTTATCGAATGGGCATATCAGCGCCTGGTGAAAGCTAGATATCACAGGCAGGTTCGCAAGGCAGGGATGATTCCTGGCGGACTGGACTGAATAAAAACGATCCTGCAACCACGGCAGATTCTCAGAACTCTTCCGACCACGCAACGAATTTATAACTACTCAAGAATCAACCGTCAATACGTTTGCTTAAAATAATATCAAGGAACTAACATAAAATAACAAGTCACGGCTTTCGCCTACGACATTAAATTACAAGGCCGACCAGCGCGTCGGAAGTGTCCTACTTTTTATTATTTACCCAGTGAAACTCAAGCCACAAAAATGCACAGCCAAGGCGGAGGATATACAACAGTCAATGACAGGATAACTGAGGAATTTTCATACATCCGTGAGATGTCGTCATCGTCCACGACTTCAACGCAATGAGGAGCCGACAGATTCACATTTGACGACCGTCTCAACCCTCAAATCGGCGCCATTGGTCGAAAACGTAATGGCTCCGCAGCGGCTGGTTCGCCATAAATGAACACCTGATGATTGCAACCGCTCGACAACTTCGGGGTGGGGGTGGCCGTAAGGGCTTGGTTCGGCAACTGAAACGACCGCGTGCCGAGGTTTCACACGGTCCAGAAACTCTGCGATTGTCGAAGTCCGCGAACCGTGATGTGCGACTTTCAGAACATCGGCCTGCAAATCAATTCCGTCGGCAACCAATCTGGCTTCAGTTCCCTTTTCGATATCACCGGTCAGCAAAAAGCTGCGTTGACCGAACGTCAGGCGCAGCGCCAGTGATTGATTATTGCCTGACATAACCAGCGAACTTTCATCACCAACCGGCGAAACAACTTCGACACGAACGCCGTCAATTTCAAACAAATCGCCACGGCGAAGACACCATAGAGGCAAACCGGCGACTCGCACTGTTTGATCGAACATGTCTGCTTCGTTGGCGGCGGCAGCAGCCCTGACCGCTTGACCAATTTCAAAGCTGCGAATGATGTCTGCAAAACCTTCAGCGTGGTCTGCGTCGCCGTGGCTCGCAACTATCCAATCCAGGCGTTTGATGCCACGATGCCACAGCGCAGGCATCACCGCTGATTCGGCAATGCCTATGCGATCTTCAACAAAAATTTCGTCTTGGCCATCGGACTCCTCTTTGCGGCCAAAGGTCAACCGCCCTCCGCTGTCCAGCAACATGGTTTTCCCCAATGGAAAAACTATCAGCATCGAATCCCCCTGGCCGACATCCAGAAAAGTCACGCTCAGCCGCCCAGGCTGAAAACTTGGCGCAAAAGGGTGAAAGATCAGCAAACAGAAAAGCGTGGTTAGCAAACTCAATGCGATGAAAGTGGAAACGCGCCCGGTCAGTTTTCGCCTGACGGCGCGGGCATCATCGCCTTTGCGAAAAGGGTTCCATTCATTTATCAGCACAATCAACGCCAAAACCGCCGCAAAGTAAGCGACATAAACCAACGTCGGCGACTCGCTCCAATCCGGTATTCGCCAAACGGCTTTTCGCCAATCCAGCAAAGGCTCCCCGGATTTGACCGTCAACCATCCCAGCCAGTTCACAGCTCCGGCCAACTTCATCGCCAATGAGCCAAAGATTGAATATAGAAACAGGTAAACCGCTCCCGTCAGCATCAGCAAGGAAACCAGGAAACTTTCAACCACATTGGCAATCGGCGAAACAATCGAAACACGATGAAAATGCGTCAGCATCAGTGGCAACAAACCGACTTGAATGACAGTGGTCGTGAAAAGCGTGGCGACAATCCAGGCCAACGGCTGTTGCAATCGCGAGCGGTTCAACCAACGGGCGGCGACGGCTTTTTGCAGTTGAAAACGCACGTGAGCCTGAGACATTTCCCGTTTGAACTCGCGTTCGTCCCAAAACAAGACTTCGGCCAGCCAGCGCACGGGTTTAGGCGCACGCGGCGGGTAAGGTGTCGAAGCTTTCGGCTGCCATTGTCCAATCCTTTGCAGTCGTTGATAAAGCGGTGAAGAGACAGCAACGATCATCAGCACAGCCAGGAATGAAAGCTGAAAGGCAGGATTGAACAAATCGCCTGGCTGCCAGACCAACAACACGATTGCCGAAACAGCCAAAGTGTTTGCGCCCAGAGCCTGCCTGAAAAGCAGCTGGCCGATCAACGCCACGTTCAACATGACCACGGCTCGCGTGACGGAAGGCTGCGCTCCAACCATCAGCGCGTAAGCCCACATCAGGAACATCACCAACGTAAATTGAAGCCATCGAATTCGCACCAACCGCGCCGCCAGCCACAATGCAATCAACGCAATCATGGTTACGTGCAAACCGGAAATCACCAACAGATGAAACGTGCCACCCGCGCGAAAAATTTCCGCCGTGTCGCGGTCAAGAAAATGACGGTTGCCGAACAGCGCCGCTACCAGAACTCCCGAAGCTGGCTGGCGAAAATTTCGCAAACAGATGGAAATAGCTCGCGCTCTCAAACGATAAAGCCAAGCCAGAAATCCATTGCGGTTGCCATCGCCAAGCCGCTCGATCAACAAGGGGCTTTTGACCAATCCCGCCGCATCGAACCCGCTGAATTCCAGCAACTGGCCAAAATCAGGCGCTCCAGGGTTTCTGTAACCGCGCTTGTCGGTCAGCATTCCCAAGAGTCGAATTCGCGTGCCGTAATCCATCAAAAGTCGGTCGAACTCAGCACGCGAGCCGTCATCGCGTAGCGGCACTACAATCTGAACAACTCCGCTGGACACATACTCGCGTTTGATCGTTGAGACCTTTTCAACGGCGATGCTCAGGTAAATTCTTTCAGGCGCAAGTTCCGGCGAGCCGTCCAACTTGCCAACAATTTCAACCGGCTCTTTGGCCAACAGTTCGCCGCGTTCGAATAATCGGCGAACTCTATTTTCGCCGACAGAGTTTTCATTGATCGCCCACAACGTTCCACCCACGCAAAGAAATCCGCCAAACAGCAAAACCACGGCGACTGCTTGCTGCCTGAGCAAACACATTGACGTCGCCGACCACCAAACTGCGGTGATGAAAAACCAGTTACGAATTGAAATTTGGAATCTGGAGGCGGCGATCAGTCCGCCAATGAACGCCAGCGAGGCAAAAATCAGAGGCTGTTGCGGCAGGCTTAGCCGCGTGAAGCTGAGGCGACGCATAATTCAGTGCTGAGGACTGAGCGTTGAGGGCTGAGCAATTTAGAAAACTCAGCCCTCAACGCTCAGCACTCAGTCCTAAGATGAACTACTGTTTCAACGTGAAAAGTTTGCGGGAACATGTCCAGCGCGGTGATGGACTCGATCCGGTATCCATAATTCAGCAGCAAACGAAGATCGCGCGCCAGAGTCGCCGGGTCGCAGGAAACATAAGAAATCTGCGGAGCGGCCATGGCCGCCAATCTTTCGATGACTTGCGCGCCTGCGCCTGCGCGGGGCGGATCAAGCAAGACAAAATCCGGGCGAGGCAATTCTACTGATTTGTATTTCAGCCAGGCTTCGACCGAAACTCCTTCAAAACGCACATTCGGCACTGCATTAGCTCGAACGTTTTCCAGACCGTGGTTGGCGGCTGCGCGGTTTCCTTCGACGGCGCAAACCTGATCGAAGCTTTTGGCCAGTTGCAAACTGAACAATCCCACGCCCGCATAAAGATCAACCGCCAATTTTCCGCTGGCGTCTGCGATTGCCGTGCGAACCAGTTCTTCAACCAGCAGCCGATTCCCCTGGAAAAATGACCTGACACCGAAACCGTAATTGACGCCACCAATGCGCTGATAAGCCGTGCCGAGAGCATCAACGGCTTCCGACTTGCCGTTTTCGCCGGTGGCCGGAGTGACGATTACCTCTTCGTCGCCGACAGTGAAATGAACTCGCGTCGCATCGTTAGGAATCAACGAAGGTTCGGCGTACAGGCGTTGCAGTTCACGATTTGCCGCCGGCATCAGCACTAAACACTTTTCGACTTCGCAAACTTCCCTGGTCGCCGGGCGAAAATAACCGACGCGCGTGCGCCCGTTTGAACCGCGTGCAACTTTCAGTTCTGCGCGTGAACGGTAACCGAATTCTTCAGCCGAGCGAATCGCAATCTCTTTATCCCAATCTATGCCGCCGATTCTCCGCAACGATTCACGCACAAACGCGACTTTGGTTTCCAGTTGAGCAACATAACTTAAGTGCTGCAACTGGCAGCCTCCACAATCGCCAAATCGTTCGCATGGCGGAGTTCGCCGCGACAGCGATGGTTCGATAATTTCTTCGATCACACCCCGTGCATAATTGCGTTCGACTCCTGTAATGCGAACACGCAACCGATCGCCAACCGCCGCAAACGGCACAAAGACAGCCTGAGAACCGATGCGAGCCAATCCGTCTCCACCGTATACCAGTTTCTCAATTGCAACTTCGTAAGCATCGCCAGTGATAACAGGCGAAACTCCATTAACCAGTGGTTCAAGTATGTCTGCGGTTGTTGCCATAAAAATGGTAGTCGAGAGTCGGTAATCGTGTAAGCCAACACTGTCCGGCTAACGATTGCCGACCACTCTAAAGGTAAAACAGACTCAATCGTGGGATTCCAAAACGTTCGCGTAATTTCTGTGCGACGTAATTGCCAAGCGTTTGCGCGTAAACTTCTTTGCCCATGCTTTTTTTGTAAGCGCGCAGCTTTTGATTTCCATCGCTCTCAATTGCTTTCAATTCTTCTTCGCCTGCGCCTGCTTTCAAACCGTCCAGAATGACTTCTTCGATCATCGTCAAATCGGTTTCCAGCGATTCAGGTGAAACAGCTTTGGCCATTTGCAAATCTTCGACGATCTGTTCCAGCCGCAACGAAACGCGCTCGAAAGTCTCTTTCAAAAGCTGATTTCCGCTGTGTTTATCATTTAACTGCCTGATCGTTTCCAGGTGTTCCGTCAAATAATCGTTGATCGAATTGCGCGTGAATTGTGAAGACGCTTCGCTGCTGTTGCCATTCGCAGAATCGGTATTTTCACCCGGCGTTGAATCGCTGCTGCCAACGCGCGATTCGATGTATTCCAAAAAGATCGCTTCGACTTCCTGCTGGCAATAAAACAAAGAATTGACTTTGCGCCCGCGGCTCAACCGTTGATCGTAACCGTCGAACGAATTGTTGATGCCTCGCAAAACAACGTGCAGAGGAATATCCCGCTGCTTCCAGGCTTCCATCAACGACCAATCAAGCGGCGATACCAGCAAATGGCTGCCGCGTCGTCTGACAAACTCTTCTTCGATCTCGGTAAAATAATTGAAGTAATTCATCCGCTACGAAACAAACGGCGAAGCGCAGGTGTGTGTGCTCTCGGCAATGCTTTCTATTTTTGATCTACTCATTTGGGTCACTTGGGAGTCGGCAATCGCATCTTAGCTTGCGATGAAAATGCTGTCTATATTCATTGCGTCTTGAAGTGCATTGAGCGAGAAAAAAAGTGAGAAGAATTTTTGCCCGATGCTTCAACTGCCTTCAAGCATTCAGGCTTTTACGAAATCGGGTCACATCGCCGGACAGAATTGTCCGCAAACTTCCATCAGGCAATCGCACTATCAGAGCGCCGTCCTCCGTCAAACCTGAAGTTTCGCCGCTGAGCGTTTCACCATCTAAGGCAATCGTCACCTGTACACCGCGCGCGTAACTGGAAAGTTGTTGCCAACGATCAAGAATCAATCGCCATTCACCGCTCTGCCATCGTGCATACCAATCTGCCAGCTTTCCCAACAATTGATCACGAAACTCATCAACGACTGTCGCCTGGCCGGTTTCAATCTTCAAAGAAGTTGCTGTCGAACTGATTTCATCAGGAAAGGACAGATGATTCAGATTGACGCCAATTCCAACGATGACGCGCGGCTTGCCAGATTCTGCACTCATGGCTCCTGTGCCTATGCCCTCAACCAAAATTCCGCACAGTTTTCGGTCATTGAGCAGCACATCGTTTGGCCATTTGATGTCAACGCCAACAACATTTCGTTCGATCAAGATTTCTGCAACTACTATTGAACTCATCAGGCTGAGCAGAGAAAGCTTTCTTGGGGATGACGGAAGCAGCAGCACAGACAAGTACAAACCCTCGCCCGGCGACGAATGCCACTGACGATCTCGCCTGCCGCGTCCGGCTGTCTGTTCTTCGGCGACTGCACAGGTGAATTCGGGTTCTCCAGCAGCCAGCGACTTCAGAAAGTCATTGGTTGAACCGAGCTGGGCAAAGTGATGAATGGTGAATGGATGGCGATGAATTATCACGCGGCGATCTTACATCATCTTTGTGTTTTGCCGATGTCTCGTGCCGGTAAAAATTTAAGGCAATCGCTGAATCATTTTCAGACCGCAGGCTTGCTGACAATTTCGGCAACCGCTATGCTAACGCTCGGTTTCAACAACCACTGTAGAACAGTTCCGAACTCGGCAAACATCTTAAAACCAGCCGGGCGCAACCGAACCCAAAACCAAACAACAAGACATTATGAATTCCAACAATCAATCTCCGCAAAAATCATTTTGGACGCCGATGACGATAGGCTTGGTCGGCTCGGCTCTGCTGCTGGTCGCCGCAATCGGCTCTGCGCTTTACAACCGCACACCGGAAACGCCAAAAGCGTCAATCAATCAGGTAAAACCGGGGCAGCAACCGCAAATTACTCAACAAGCGCCCCCTCAACCACCAGCCGAAATGGCTCCTGCTGTCTTACAAGCCAACTTCAAGACTCTGGACGGCAGAACCAAAAAGCTGGCCGATTATTCGGGCAAAGTCGTAGTCGTGGATTTGTGGGCTACGTGGTGCGGACCTTGCCGCCAGGAAATTCCTCACTTGATTGCGATGGCCAAAGATTACAAAAGCAAAGGTGTTGAAGTCATAGGCTTGACCAATGAAAACCCGACAGCCGATGAACAGAAGGTCAAAGACTTTTCAAAAGAATTCAAAATCAATTATCCGCTCGGCTGGGCCGATCCGCAGATGCAGATTGGTTTGATGAACGGGCGCAACGGCATTCCTCAGACGATCATCATCGGACGCGACGGCAAGGTGAAAAAACATTTTGTCGGCTTCAGCGCCATGATCAGCCCGCAACAAATGAAAGCCGCCCTGGATGAAGCGATAGCCGCTGGCTAATTTCCAGATTAATGATCAGACAGGATTT
>JAGNMH010000609.1 GCA_017991275.1 Acidobacteriota bacterium | reverse complement strand
AAATCCGCGATTCACCTTTTGATCATCGGTTTGAATCACCGGTGTTTCAGTTGAGTGTGCAGCAACGGACTTATTTCGGTCCAACGTTTTTTTAGTTTGCATTTGGAGTGTTTGGGCTTCAAGGATTTTGAGACTACCAATTTGGACGCGATTCCACTGGCCCTAAATCAACGACACGAAAATTGACTCTGCCGCGAGCACGGTAAACGACTTTGAACTTCTGTTCGGATGAGTCTGGTGTTTCCCCATACACCGCCGCCTTTACCACATAACGAACTCCCAGCCTTTTCCAGTTTTCCCAATTCTCAGCCGGAAAATCGGACGATATGGTTTTGTGCCCGGTAAAAAGATAAACCAAAGGAGGGTTTAGCGTAGCAATCGTATCGGTCTGTGGAACGTTTTCTTTCACCCATTTTAACATCGCCTCGGCTTCGTCAAAGGTTTGCAACCATTGCGGACGATCCAGCACATCGCCGGTTTTGAGGATGTAATTGATGTTTCCGTAAATGTTTACTGCGACTATCAAGACGACGATGACCAGCGAGACTTTCCAGGCCGCCGCCTCATTATTTATCTGACGAACTCGCTGAACGAATGCAATCAACTCTTGAATTCCAAGTACGAAATAAAAAATGACAAACGGGATCAGCGGCAATACAAATCGAAAAGTTTCCCACGGCCACAAAGCCGTAACTGCCAGTGTCAGCGGAATAGCAAACTCCGCCATTGTCATTTTTTTGCGCGCAGCGACTATCAGGCCGATGATTGCAAAAATACTTAGGAAGAATGAGCCAATCCAGGTGTCGCCTCTGCCGCCTTGTTTAACGCTGTCTTTTTGAGCTTCCTGATATGGATCGCGCAAAGCCTCAAAGAGTGGGGTAACCACTATGCGGCCAATGTCGCGCCCGCTAATTTCAATGGCGTTATTGACAACTCGCTCTGGCAATTCGGCAGCCGTGATGTTTCCTGAAAAGCTAAACCCCGCGCGTTTCTGCCAAAACTGTTTGGTATAAGGCAGCACGATGTGTCCGCCTTGCTCCGTCTGCTGTTCAGGTGTGGGCGTATGCAATCGAGTGTAAAGCACCCAGGGGCCGCACAATGCGGCCACGATTACTGTAAAAACTATGGCCGGTTTTATCAGCCTGTCTTTGAGCAGGTAGAAAAATCCTGCGGCAATCAAACTGATAGCGATTGAACGAGTCAGAAACCCGACAGACGCCAGCACTGCCCCCAGTGCCGCCAGTTGCAGTTGCCTGGATTGGTTTTCGCTTCGCACACATTTTTCCATCACCACAACCGTCGCCAGAAAGATCAACGCGAAAACACATTCCGACATCATTGTCGAAGTCGCCATAAAAACCAGCGGCGGGCTGAGCACAGAGGCGACACAAATGCCCAGCGCAACCAACGGAGGCAGACCGCGTTCTTTGACAAAATAGCGGTAGCCGATAATTCCCACGCCCATCATTGCCGCAATTGAAACCGATTTCAGCAGCCAGACATTGCCAGGAAAATCTGGCAAGATTCGATAAAAAAGAGATAGCAAAAATGGATAAGCAGGCGGGTACAACGGCAAAATTCCCGCGGTAGGCGAATTGATCAACGAATACCCATGGCCTGTGGCCAATGACTTGGCCAGCAGAATGTACCAACCATCATCCACGAAAAGCCCGACAACTCTATCCAGACGCAATACATAAATCAGCAAACACACAATCAGGCTAATCAGGGCAGCTATTTTCAGCCTTCCTTCCGATCCTGGAAAATTTGGTGACGGATTGTTTTGTTCAGATTCTTCAGTCGAATTGTTCTGCGCGTTTATTGGTTCAGCCATAGGAATTCATGAAGCTGCATTTGATATTTGATAAACGACAAGCCTCGCCGAAAACTCGGTGAGGGCAGGCCAAGACAGGAACGATTCGAAATGCCTGACAGAAAGAGCGTGCCAGTGAACTTCTATTGCTGAACAGGAAGTTTTGAAGGGCGAGGAACGACGAAGACCGGAGCGGCAAAAACTCCGGCCTTCTATCTGGAACAATGAAATACTGCTTCTTACTCAGCTTTTTTTCTTTGTGCTTTACCTGCGGCTTTGTTCGCCGCCGATACGCGAGTATCGCGTTCGCGAATACGAGCCGCCTTTCCTCGCAATGCACGCAGGTAATAGAGCTTGGCTCGACGAACGCGGCCACGCTTGATGACCTCAATCTTTCCGATGATTGTCGCGTTCAGCGGGAAAATACGCTCGACGCCAATTCCGAATGACGATTTGCGGACGGTGATGGTTTCTCTGACGCCGCTGCCGGCTCGGGCAATGACGACGCCTTCAAATATCTGCAACCGCTCTTTGGTTTCACTTTCCTTAATTCGCACGTGAACACGAACGGTGTCTCCCGGAACGAAATCAGGAATATCATTTCTCAAATATGGTTTTTCAATTTCACTCAATGCATACATGGCAATCACCTCTCAGGTATCGAATTTCAAATCTTAAAATTTCAGGTTTTGTTGTCTTCGCTGACCTCGGCCAGCCATCGCCGTTCTTCATTTGACAGATCGGCGTTATTCAAAAGATCAGGTCTACGCTGCAAAGTCCTCAACAAAGCCGCCCGCCTACGCCATTTGGCGACTTCGGCATGATGGCCGCCAATCAAAACTTCCGGCGCCTGCCAGCCACGAAAATCAGCCGGTCGGGTGTAATGCGGATAATCCAGCAAGCCGCCCGAATAATCACCGAACGAATCGTGAACTGCCGACGTGTCGCTGCCCAAAACGTTTGGCAGCAATCTTGTAACTGCGTCAACCACGACCATTGCCGGAATTTCCCCGCCGGTCAGCACATAATCTCCGATGGAGATTTCATCCGTCACCAGATGCTGAACTATGCGCTCGTCTACGCCTTCGTACCTCCCGCATAGCAAAATCATTCGTGAACATTCGCGAGCCAACTTTCCAGCTTCAGCCTGACAAAATGTCCTGCCCTGCGGAGACATCAAAACAATCGCTGTTCGCTTCTGATCGTCCCCCGGTAAAGATTCCGGCTGTTCTTCGGCCAGCAAAGTTTCAACAGCCCGAAAGATCGGCTCTGGCTTCAAAACCATTCCGTCGCCACCGCCAAACGGACGATCGTCAACGATATGGTGTTTATCGTCTGTGAAAGAGCGAAGATCGTGAATGTTAATCTCGATCTGTTTCTGCTGACGCGCGCGGCGAATGATGCCGTGGTCGAATGGCCCGATGAAGAACTCCGGAAATATGGTCAGAAGATCAAATCGCATCTAATTTTCCATTTGTCATTTACCATTTTCCATTTGTTATCGAAAACATTCAGTCTTTCCGTAAATAACAGATGGAAAATCGCAAATGGAAAATCACAAGTCTAAAAGGCCTTCCGGTGGATCAACTACGATTCTCTTTTGCGCGGTGTCAATATCCAGACAAATGCCGGATGCCATCGGAATCAGATGTTCGCACTTGTTGTCACTCACAACCAACAGCGGAGCAGCACCGCAATGCTGAACTCCTGTCACCGTTCCAACAGTCTGCCCATTGGTCGTTATCACCAAACAATCAATCAAATCGAATTCGTAATAATTATCCGCAGGCAGTTTGACCAATTGGTCCGCAGTTATCACCACACGAGCATCCCGCAGATTTTCAGCGGCATTCATGTCGTTATAACCCGCGAACTTCAAAAGGATTCGGCCTTTGTGCGGCCTGGAATTTTCCAGTTGCAGCCGAACCAACTCACCATTCGGCTTTTTGACCAACGCCATCTTTAGCTTGGAAAACCGGTCTGGAAAATCCGTCAGCAAATCGGCTATGACTTCGCCGCGAATCCCTTGCGGACGAGCGATGCGAGCAATGCTGATAAATTCTTCGGGATTATCGGGCAAACTTATTCCAGTATTTCCAGCACGAACCGCTTTTTCAGTTTCGTGCCGGAAGCATTGAGCACAGCTCGAATTGCACGAGCTGTGCGGCCTTGCTTGCCAATGACTTTGCCTAAATCGCCGTCGCCGACGCGCAGTTCCAGCACAGTTGCCTGATTCCCCTCGATCTCTTTGACTTTGACATCATCAGGGTTGTCAACCAGTGCTCTGGCGATTAACTCAACCAATTCCTTCATTGCGACCTCTCCGAATCAACAT
>JAGNMH010000608.1 GCA_017991275.1 Acidobacteriota bacterium | reverse complement strand
TTGGCATTTCCGTACCTGCTGGCGCACCGTTATCATGGACAGGTCTCTGTAGAACAACTGGCAGAAGCCTTTCGTGATCTTGCCAATGGTAATTCCCTGCCATCGGCTGCCCCGCTTTGTCACAAGATCGTTGCGCCGGTCAGGCCGAACGAAAGCACGCTGACGTTAGAAACTGAAAGCGCGAACGTGCAAGTCGGTCAGCCGTCGCGGTTGAGTTTTCAAATTCGCTCGCCGCACAGCCAGCCGGTACGCTTTCTGGAATTCGTTCACGAAAAACCGATGCACCTGTTGATTGTTTCCGAAGACCTGGCCGAATTCGCGCACGTTCACCCGGAACTGACAGTTGGTGACAGATACGAAGTAACGCACACATTCCCGCACGGTGGTCGTTACAGGTTGTATGCCGATTTCACTCCGCCGGGCGAAGCGCAGCGAATCGTCAGCTTCACCATCACCGTCGAAGGCCGCAATCGCTCAAAGCAAGAGTTGAAAGCAGATGCCGAATTATCGAAGCGACAAAACTCATTACAACTGACACTGACGCCAAAACAGCAACTGCGAGCAGGCGAAGACATTGAATTCGCCTTCACCATCCGCGAAGCCGCGACGGGAAAAGCTGTCACAAACCTGGAACCATATCTGGGCGCGTGGGCGCATTTCGTTTTGATTGACCCGCAGCATCAAAGCTTTATTCACGCTCACCCGTTGGAAGATTCTGGTAACGCCAAACCGACAGACTTCAATCAAGTTCACACTCACACGGCGGAAACGCTTGGCCCACCGCCAACAGAAATTCGCACGATAGCCAGTTTTCCGCGAGCGGGCTTGTATAAACTGTGGGCGCAATTTCAGTTGAACGGAGAAACGATAGTGCAACCGTTCGTGCTTTCCGTCGCAGAAGCTCTTCCTAAAATTCGAACCATTGCGCCAATTCCTGCCGACGCGATTCAGATTAAAGTCGGCGCTGATGGCTTTGCGCCCACGCAAATCAAGATCGAAGCAAATCGCCCAACGATACTCGCCATCACGCGCGATGCTCACCCGAACTGCGCCAATAAAATCTTGATACCCGCACTTGGCATCAGTCGGGATTTGCCGCTGGGCGAAACCATAATCATCGAATTGCCCGCCATGAAAGCCAGAGAACTTTCGCTGACCTGCGGCATGGGGATGTACAAAGGCTTGATCGTCGTTCAGTAACGTATAAGCGCTGCGAAGCAAACTCTTCACTGGTACGTGAAACCGAAAATCCGAACCCTGACTCCCGACTCCCGCAAAACAGTTTTTAACGGTTGGGGAGTGATTCACAAATGATGATGTTTTTTTAGACGCCATCCAGAATACCGACAATTAAGAGCGGAATCATTTGGTTATTTTGGTCATCATCACATTTCAAGCACGCCCCTTTCCTTCATTTTGAGCCTCATTTTTAACTCGCCCTGAAGTGTGAATTATCAGGGGGAGTTTCGTTTAGATTTTCTCGATGAGGCAATGATGCGTTTTCGTTTAGATTTTTATTGAGGCAATTCGGCCTCTGTACAGACTTTCCCGGCTGTGGCTATAATCCGGCCCGTCGTACCCAAAACGGCAGCCCTGTCGTTTCAATTCGCGAAAATCCTATTTTCAAACTTCTGTGACAGTGACGATGGTTCAGGTGATTCAAAGCTCGGACAATTCAGAGGTGCCAATTGATTAAAGTTCTGATCGTAGATGATCTGGAAGGTGTGCGCCGCATGCTCGTTTACGCGCTGGAAGATGATTACAACATCGTTCAGGCCGCCAACGGTTTGGAAGCGATTTCTGTCGCGCAAAGCGAACGGCCCGACATCATAGTCATGGATTTGGACATGCCAGTGATGGATGGCGTTGAAGCCACGCGAAAGATCAAAGCGCACCCGCAATTGTCTCGCATCAAAGTTCTGGCCGTCAGCGGTCAACACAACAGCGAAAAAGCCAGATTGATCAAAGACGCCGCCGACGCTTTCATCGAAAAACCGTTCGAGATCGCTGACCTGGTCGAAGCTGTGCGAACACTCTCACTGAAATAACGCAAAATTTGGACTGCGGCGGCTTGATGCAGCTTTGGCATTCTCCAACAGAGCGCCCAGTTTTCAGGAAATTTTAGCTAAGGAACGAGAAGCGGCGTCGAGCCTCCGCACTCCATAACTCCAATGGACAAATTAAAAATCATCGGTGGGAAAGCTCTTCATGGCAGCGTCGCAATCAGCGGAGCCAAAAACTCCGCGCTGCCTTGTCTGGCGGCGACGCTGCTGACGCCTGAAACGGTCACGCTTCGCAACGTGCCTTACGTCCGCGACCTGATAACCATGCGCCGCTTGCTGGAAGATTTGGGAGCGACCGCGCTGGTTCCAGAACTCCGCACTCATCGCATCAACGCCGGAACCGTCGAAAATTACGAAGCGCCATACGAACTGGTGAAAACCATGCGCGCTTCTGTGCTGGCGCTGGGGCCGTTGGTTGCGCGATTTGGCGAAGCCCGCGTAAGTTTGCCCGGAGGTTGCGCGATTGGCTCCCGACCGATTGATCTGCACTTGATGGCTTTGGAAAAACTGGGCGCGAAAGTCGAAATGCAAAATGGCGTGATTGTCGCCACGGCTGACCGGCTGCGCGGAGCCGACGTCGCCTTTGAAATCGTCACCGTCACCGGAACTGAAAACCTGATGATGGCTGCGGCTTTGGCCACGGGAACAACGCGAATTTTCAACGCCGCCTGCGAACCGGAAATCACAGACCTGGCCGAACTGCTGGTCAAAATGGGCGCGAAGATCGAAGGCATCAACTCGCCTACGCTGACCATCACCGGAGTTGACTCGCTGGGCGGAGCCGATCACAGCATCATCCCCGACCGAATTGAAACCGGCACATTCATCGTCGCCGCGGCCATCACTGGCGGAGAACTGGAAATCACAGACTGCGAACCGACTCACCTGATGACCGTAATTGACAAGCTGCGCTCAGTTGGAGTCGAAATCGAACAAACCGGCGACACTACTTTGAAAGCCAGATCAAGCGGCAAACTGACAGCCAAAGACGTAACCACGGCGGTTCATCCCGGCTTCCCGACCGATATGCAAGCGCAGTACATGACCTTGATGACTCAGGCAGAAGGCGACGCCGTCGTCAGCGAAATGATCTTCGAAAATCGGTTTATGCACGCCAGCGAATTGCAACGACTGGGCGCTCGCATCAGAGTTCACGGCCATTCGGCTTACGTTCACGGCCCGACTCCGCTGACCGGAGCGCAATTGATCGCCTCGGATTTGCGAGCCTCGGCTTCGCTGGTGCTGGCGGGTTTGGCCGCAGAGGGCGAAACCTGGATTGACCGCGTTTACCACATTGATCGCGGCTACGAGAAGATCGAAGAAAAGCTTCGCGCGGTGGGCGCTGAGATTGAACGAGTCAAGAATTGAAACCGATGAAGATCGGTTCGGGCAACAGCGCAATACCAAACTTAATCTGCACTCCCGCCTGAATTTCAGCGATCAAATCCAGAACTTCCTGTGCAGTCGCTTCTCCGCGATTGATGATGGCCAGGGTGTGTTTTGAAGAAATGCCAATTCGGCCTTTGGAGTAACCTCGCTGAAACCCAGCGCGTTCAATCAGCCAGGCGGCGGGAACTTTCACGTTGCCGTCAGCGGCGGGAAAGCTCGGTGGACGCTCGCCTGCGGCGGCTTCAAGTTTGGCAAAGGCTTGAACGGAGATGACAGGGTTTTTGAAAAATGATCCGGCGCTGCGGCAGTCGGGATCGTCAGGCACGATGACCATGCCTTTGCGCGAACGGATTTCGATGACGGCTTGGCGAACTTCGGCCAGCGTAGGTTCGCCGCTTCGACCAACAAAAAAGTTTTTCACATCTGGATAAAGCAACGCCGGTTCGCCGTTGGCTTTCAGCGCAAAGCTAACCGCCAGCACGATGTACCGATTGCGCTCAGTCGAATTGAAAATGCTGGTGCGATAACTGAAACCGCAACCGGCATTGCTCAGTTCGACAATCTGTTTTGTCTGCCGGTCAAAGGCGCGAACTTTAGTAATTGTCTCGCTGACTTCTTGGCCGTAAGCGCCTACGTTTTGAACGGGAGTGCCGCCGACCAAACCGGGGATTCCGCTCAAACATTCCACACCAGCCAGATTGCGCT
>JAGNMH010000607.1 GCA_017991275.1 Acidobacteriota bacterium | reverse complement strand
ACCTTCAGTTGCGGCAATTCTGAAAGCCGGTCAATCAGGCTTTGGCTGAGACCATCAGAAAGATAGGTCAGGTCTTTGTTTCCACTGAGATTCTGGAAGGGGAGAACCGCTATCGAATCAATTGCGCCGTTGCTGACAGGAGCGCGAAGAAACAGATATGTGACAGAGGTGACGAGCGTCAAAAGAATCAGGGCGATGACCGCAAAACGGACTTTGTGGTTTTGTATCTGCCGAAACATTTTCGCCAAGCTTGGCGATGCCCCGAACGCTTTTGGCGCGGTCGAACGTTCCTGCCCGTCACGCCAATCAGCGCCGGATTCGCGTTCGGCGTCGAGTTCCAAACGGTGTTGAACTCGTTTTAGTTCATCGGCTAACAGAGCGGATGACGGGTAACGTTGTTCCGCGTTTTTGGCCAGCAGCTTGTCTAGTATCTGATTCAACTGCGCGGGCGGATTAGGCAGGTATTCGTTTAATGGTGTCGGCTGGCGTTCCAGAATGGCGACAAAAATTTCCGGCATACTGTTGCCGTGAAACGGGCGACGACCGGTCAGCATTTCATAAAGCACTACGCCCAGGCTCCATTGATCGCTGCGCGCATCCAGTTTTTCGCCACGTGCTTGTTCGGGGGACATGTAACTCACTGTGCCAAGAATCACGCCCGACGCAGTGTTTTTCTGAAGCGTCTTTGCTTCAGAAAAGCTCTCGGAATTAGTTTCGACCGGCTGAATGCGCGCCAAACCAAAATCCAGCACCTTCACAAATCCATCAGGCCGCACCATGACGTTTTCCGGCTTGATGTCGCGGTGAAGGACGCCTGCGGCGTGGGCTGCGGCCAGTGCATTGGCGATTTGATGGGCGATATTGAGGGCTTCGAGCAGCGGAATGGGGACCTGACTGATGCGGCTGCGCAGCGTTTCGCCTTCGACGTATTCCTGTGCAATGTAATAGGTGGCGTCCGATTTTCCGATTTCGTGAATGGTGACAATGTTCGGATGATTGGTGGCGCTGGCCGCTTTGGCCTCAGTTTCAAAGCGGCGTGAGCGTTCAGACTCACTGGCAGGCCCGCCGGCAAATTTGTTGGGCAACAGCTTGAGCGCGACCTTGCGACTTAGTTGGGTATCTTCAGCCAGCCATACTTCGCCCATTCCGCCAGCGCCAAGTTGAGTGAGAACTTTGTAGCGGCTGATTATTTGCCCCGACAGCGAAACCTGCGGTTGTTGCGCCAGCAGTGTTGCGGCTACGTTCAGAGCTGGTTGTGCAAGAAATTCATCACCTGCACGATGCTGCGCCAGCATCTTTTCGACCACCTCACGCAACTCGTTATCCTGTCCACAAGCTCCGAGCAAAAAGACGTGTTGTTCGCCAGGCGCAAGTTCCAGTGCCTGATCGAAAAGTTCGCCGATGCGTTCATAACGTTGAGGTGTCATTGGGCAGGTGTTATTGGGTGGCGCTCAATTGCAGTTGCAACCATGACTGAGCGATACGCCAATCGCGGCGTACTGTGCCGAGAGAAATTTGTATGACTTCGGCAATTTCTTCCATGCTCAGCCCGCCGAAAAATCGCAATTCGATAACGCGGGCTTGGCGCGAGTTCAGCTTTTCCAGTTCGTTCAGCGCATCGTCCAATGCCACCAGGTCTGGATTTTGCGGGCCACCGACATTGGCGGCCTCCGACAACGAGACTTGAATGGCCTGTCCGCCGCCACGTTTGCTCGCCTGCTGTTCGCGCGCAAATTGCACCAGAATATGGCGCATTAACGTCGCCGATACACCAAAGAAATGCGCGCGGTCTTGCCACTCAACCTGTTTCCAATCAAGCAGCCGTACAAAGGCTTCGTTAACCAGCGCCGTGGTTTGCAAGATGTGGCCTTGCCGTTCGCCTTTGAGATAGGCGTGCGCCAAGCGGTGCAATTCGCGGTAAACCAGTGGCGTCAGTTGTTCAAGCGCGCTCTGGTCTCCCTGATTCCAGGCCACCAGTAGTTGAGTGATCGTTGGTGGTGTCATGATTCCTTTAGGTTGTTTTGATGAGGTGCTTGGCAGGAATGTACCAATTGGCTGCCAAGCGGATGAAGGCTAGCACAATGCCGCAAAATCGGAAAATTCTTAGTCCCAAAAAAACTTTTCAGCCAGTTAACACTTTTTCCGATTTTTTCCCCCTTACCTAGTAGAGCAAGAAAGTCTTGCTTCGGTGGCAAAATAAGCCGCCTCAATAATAACAAGTATCCCTTTGCTTGTTGCTTCGATGGAAATTGATGCCTGTCAGCAAGCTTTTTGCTTGCGTTGCTCAAGCACGAATTATGTAAAAGGCAGGCTCATAACCCAATCCCAATTTAGGAGACTCCAAAGATGACTACTATAAATATGACTACTATTACGAAGAACCATTTGCTGATCGTCGCTTCTCTTCTCTTTTTCCTGAGTGTTTGCGCTTTACCCGCTCAGGCACAGTTTGATCCCAATTACAAAGGGTATTACCGCTTGAAAACACAATTTCAAAGCGCCGACCATTGTCTGGAAGGCAATCAACTCAAAGGGGACATGAACGGTGCGTCATTCATGGACAAATGCCAAAACGTCAGCGGTCAACTGTGGAAATTTGAAGATGCAGGAAATGGTTGGTATCGCATGAAAACGCAATTCCGTGGTCCAAAGGGCGAATGCCTGGAAGGGAATCAATTCAAAGGGGACGTAAGCGGTGTGGCATTCATGGACAAGTGCCAAAACGTCAGCGGTCAACTGTGGAAGGTCGTAGATGCAGGAAAAGGTTTTTACCGCTTGAAAACGCAATTTCGTGGCGAGGGCGAATGTCTGGAAGGCAACCGAGTGAATGGGTTCGCTAAAGCTGGTGGGGCATTCATGAACAAATGCCAAAATGTCAGCGGCCAGCTCTGGAAATTTGAGAAAAGCCAATAACTCAGCTTGAGGCTTTTTTTTCACAGTAAACCCAAGCCCCAAGTTGATGGGGCTTGGGTTATAGAAGTTTGCAAAAGCGCCTGTCTTAAGCGAAGGCCGAACGCGCGCACCTCCCCTATTTTTTCGCTGCTGCTCTTCACACCTTGCTGAAGATTGAATTGCTGACCGCCCCCGTGCTGTCCGAGAACGATTCCTGTTCGATGCCCATTGAGCGCAGGATGCTCAGATGTACATTTGACATGCGCGTTTCGCCGTTGCGCCAGTAACCGGCGTGCTTGAGTCCCATATTCGCGCCGCCTGCGATCAGCGTCGGCAGATTATGCGGATTGTGGGTCGTACTTGCGCCGCTGCCATACAACACAATCGTATTGTCGAGCACCGTGCCACTGCGGTCTTTGTATTCGTTCATCCGCGCGAAGAAGTGGCCGAGTTGCTGACTCAGGAAGAGATCGTACCTGGCGAAATTAAGCTGACCTTCCTTGTCGGTGGCATGCGAGAGGTTGTGGTGCGTTTTCGACAATCCCAGCTTGAGCGGGAACGTGTCGCTGATGCCCATGCCGTCTTCGCGATTGAGCATGAAAGCGACCGAGCGTGTGATGTCGGCGTCGAAGGCCAACGCGATCAGATCGAACATTGTCTTGTAATACTCGGACGGGTCGCCTTCGTTGGTGGCATCGAGTTTCAGATGGGAGTAATCCTGCTGCTTGAGCGGAATATCAATCCATTTTTCCGATGCGGCCAGCCGCGATTCGACTTCGTTAAGCGAGGTGAGGTACTGATCCATCCGCTCCCGATCCGTCTTGCCGAGCTTTTTGTCGAGCGCTCGCGCATTCTCCGCCACGGCGTCAACCAACTTGATGCGGCGCTGCAACCGCTCGTGCTCGGTTTTGAGTGACGCGCGATCAACGCTGAACAGGCGCTCGAACACACGGCGCGGTTTGTTTTCAGCGGGAATTGCGCGCCCTTCCAGACTGTAAGAGATTGTGCCCGTGCGCGACAAAAAGCCTGTGCCTGCGTCAATCGAAAGCGTCAGCGACGGCTGACGGCAATATTGCTTGGTGTGCAGCGCGATGACCTGATCCAGCCCCGCCGTGTTGTACGTCCCCGGCTTCGGGTTTTGCAGCGGCGCGCCCGTCAGCCACATATCTGAGCAGGTGTGCGGGTCGGCCTTCGGGCCGTTCGTATGATAAAGACCGCCCATAAAGCTGATCTGCTTCTGGAATGGCAGCAACGGCTCGGTTGATTTG
>JAGNMH010000606.1 GCA_017991275.1 Acidobacteriota bacterium | reverse complement strand
TATTTTCCCTATCTGGGCAACCAGCGAACCGACAGCTCCGGCGGCGGCAGAAACCACCAAAGTTTCTCCCGGCTTTGGCTGACCAATGTCCAGCAAACCAAAGTAAGCGGTCATACCGATGTGACCGAACAAACCAAAATGAGCCGTCAACGGAACTCCCGGCAGACTCGGCAGTGCGTTGACGCCTTTGCCGTCGGTGATGGCGTATTCCTGCCAGCCCAACAATCCAGACACGTGATCGCCGACTTTAAAATTTGGATTGAACGATTCTTCGACGACTCCGATGGTTCCGCCGCGCATCACTTCACCGATTTTGACGGCGGGCAGATAGGTGTCTTTCGTCGCCCACATCCTCATCGTCGGGTCCAGCGAAAGATACAGGTTGCGAACCAGAAACTGGCCGTCCTGCAATTCAGACACAGCTTCTTCCGTCCAAGTGAAGTCAGTTTCTTTGATTAAGCCCTCGGGCCGGGCGGTCAGCCGCCATTGATGATTTATTCTGTTTGCCATGGTGATTTTCCCCCGAAAAAATGGGACGAGCTGCCAGCTTGCCCCGGTTCTGAAAAGATTGTTTGACGAACGAGAAAGAAACTTCGCAGTTCTTTTCGACATGTTTTCTGTGCCCGCGGGCAATCCGGCAGATCGCCCTACAACTCTCTGCGCGACGGCACAATAATGTTGGCGATCAGAGTTCCAGCCACCAATGCCATTGCCGTCAAAATCATTTTGAAAGTTGTGTCTACTCCCGAAACTATCTGCCGGTCTAAGAGGGCTGCCAAACCGCGAAAGCCCACGCTGCCAGGCACCAGCAACAGAATCCCAGGGACTTGAGTAATAATCGCCGGATGATCCAGCAAACGTGAATACAAATTGCTGGCAACACCGACAACCAACGCGCCAAGAAAAACACCAAGTTCCGGTCCCAAAAAACCTGCGCCGAGTTTTGCTCCACCGACAGCTAATGCTCCGGCAATGATAATCCAGACGGCGTCGCGCAAATGCGCTTTGAGTAAAACGGTTAACGCCAACGGCATGGTCAGCAACGCAATCAACTCCGTCCAGCCGGGCAATTGTGCCGCGCGAGCGATTTGCGGGCTTCCGAAAAGCGTTTGCGAAACGGTATCGCCTACTGCCACGCCAAATCCCATGCCAATAAAGATGACAAACGCGCCGCTCAATCGCGCAGTCCCTGAAGATAAATGTTGCGAAGACAATTCGATCATCGCAACCGTCAATGTCAATCCTGGCATCAGGATAATCAGCCCCGCCAGCGTAGCATTTGAAACCGCATAAGGTCCGACAACGAAGCTCAGCGCAGCCGCCACAGCCGAAGCCGTGAAGGCGGCAACCGGTTCAAAGACCCGGCTCCAGGTTGGGTACTTTCCGACAAAGGCTGACAGCCCGCCAATTAACAATCCGATCAAAGCCGAAATGCCGATTTCCTTCAGCCCGCCACCCAAAAAACGCGAAGCCGCTGCCGAAGCCATTCCAAATGCCACAACTGTCAACGCGCTGCCGTATCGAGCCGGAGCCGCCAAAATACGTTCGATCTCTTCCGAACCGTCTGCCGCGCTAAGGGCTGCGCGCAACACGCCTGTCGTTACGTCGTCGAGTTCAGCCAGTTTGCCCAGATTGACTCCCCCCGGAGTAACACGCATCAGAAAAGTTCGTTGCTCTTCCTGCTTGCCAAAAGAGGCAAAGATCGAAGTCGGCGTTGAAAAGAATTGCGCCAATAGCCCCAATTTTTCTGAAGCTTTACTCAGGACTTCTTCCAAACGATGCGCCGGATACCCATAAGCATGCAACGCGCGCCCCAGTCTGAGCACAAAGCCAATCGAAGCACGGGATTCGTCGGCTTGATTAATGGCCTGCTCAATTTCGATTTGTGGTTGTGCTGATGTCATCAACTGTCAAACAAAGAAACCTGTTGCGGATCCAGTCCCAGAACTTCGCGCACTGGGCGAAAACTGCGACGATGAGCGGGCGATGCTCCCAGTTTTTTCAAAGCCGCGAAATGCATTGGCGTCGGATACCCTTTGTGTCCAGCCAGACCGTAACCCGGAAATTGGCGGTCAAGTTCCAGCATCAACGCATCGCGTGTGGTTTTGGCCAGAATCGAAGCCGCCGCAATGCTCGCCGAAAGCGAGTCTCCGCGAACAATGCCTCGTTGGGGCACGGTCAATTCGGGAATCGTTCGGGCATCTACCAAAACGAAGCCAGGCTTTGCATTCAACGCTTCAACCGCGCGCCTCATCGCCAGCAATCCGGCCTGGTAAATGTTTAATCGGTCAATTTCTTTAACTTCAGCAATGCCTATTGCCCAAGCCACAGCATCGGCCTTGATTCTTTCCGCCAATAAATCTCGCTTCACTTCGTCCAGCTTTTTTGAATCATCAAGTTCACGCAATTTGTAATCTCGCGGCAAAATTACGGCCCCGGCAACAACCGGTCCCGCCAATGGCCCGACTCCGGCTTCATCAACTCCGGCGATGAATTCAAAACCCTGTCCCCACAACTCGGATTCAAATTTCAGCAGATGTCGCAACCGCTGGCCTTCGGCTCGGTTTTCTGATTGACGAGCGCGGAGCCTGACAGCAAGATCACGCGCGCCCTGACGATGGTCGCCTTCCAAGGCTTCAAGCAAACCTTTCGGCAAAACCTGATTGCCATCCAGAAAGCACGCTTTCAAAGCGATAACCGACTGTTGCAGTATTTCTTCGACTATTGGCATGTAATCCGTAGTAATTGCAAAATCGCATCCTCAAGCGGGATTATAGCTTGAAGCTCGATGCCGCAAAGAAGCCTTTGCCACCCTGAACGGAATAAAATTCTCCGGGCCGGACATTCATTGAAGCGGCAGCAAAAGGAAAACATTATGGTCATCAAAGATACTGAAGACATAAAAAGCAGCGAAATAACCGACGAGAAAAATTACTGGAATCGCCGTAATTTCATTCGCGGCGGAATTCTGGCGGCCAGCACAGCGGCGACAGGTCTGCTTTATCGCAGTCTGAATTCGCCAGGACGCGAAGCGGCAAAAATCGTTGCTCCAGTGGAATCCGTCTCTCAAAACCGTTACTTCACGCCAGAAGGCCAACCGGCCAATGATTTTGAAGACATCACCAACTACAACAATTTTTACGAATTTTCGACCGACAAACAGGCAGTTGCTCGACGCGCAAAAAACTTTGTCACAAGACCGTGGACGGTCGAAGTCGGAGGCCTGGCTCATAAACCGAAAACTTTTGACCTGGACGACATACTGAAACTCGCACCGCAGGAAGACCGCGTTTATCGTTTTCGCTGTGTCGAAGCCTGGTCAATGGTTATTCCGTGGCTGGGTTTTCCCCTGGCTGAATTGCTGAAACAGGTTGAACCAATGGGCGATGCCGCTTACGTCAAATTCATCACGCTTCTCGATCCAGAAAGAATGCCAAATCAAAACCGCGATGTTTTGCCGTGGCCTTATGTCGAAGGGCTACGTATGGACGAAGCAATGCACCCGTTGACGCTGCTGGCTTCGGGGTTGTACGGCAAGTCGTTGTTGCCGCAAAACGGCGCCCCATTGCGATTGGTCGTACCCTGGAAATACGGCTTCAAAAGCATCAAATCAATCGTCAGAATCATTCTGGTAAGAGAGCAACCGATTTCTACCTGGACAGAAGCCGGGCCGGATGAGTACGGTTTTTACTCGAACGTCAACCCTCAAGTTTCCCATCCTCGCTGGACCCAAGCGACTGAACGGCGCATTGGCGAATTCGGATTGCGAGATTCGCAGATGTTCAACGGTTACGCCGATCAGGTCGCCAGCCTGTATTCAGGAATGGATTTGAGAACTAACTTTTAGTTCGCGGTTGGCAGTTCACAGTTCGTCGCCAGACAACCGAGAACTGTGAACTGCCAACTGCGAACCGTGAGCTTAAATGCCTGACATCAAATTTGCCCAAACTGTAGTTTTCATCAACTCGGCAGTGCCAGCTTCTTTGCTGGCTTGGGACGCATATCACCACCGCCTGGGAACCAATCCACAGGAGTTCGTTCTGCACACGACCGGAACTCTGACGTTGGTTTTTCTGTTGTTGTCGCTGGCGGTGACTCCATTGCGAAAAATTCTGGGGTTGCCATGGATGGTTCAGTTTCGGCGGATGATAGGGTTGTATGC
>JAGNMH010000605.1 GCA_017991275.1 Acidobacteriota bacterium | reverse complement strand
GCCGAACGCTGGTCGAAGACCGAAAACGTCGAATGGATGCAACAGATTCCAGGGCGTGGATGGTCTTCGCCGATCGTTTCGGGCGGTAAAATCTACTTGACCACGGCGACGACTGAGGGCAAGTCCAAGCCACCGCAGATTGGCACGGAATACAGCAACGAATACGTCGCTGAATTGCAAAAGCAGGGGCTTCCAATGGATCAGGTGATCGAGCGCGTAACAGCGCGAGACATTGAACTGCCGAAAGAAGTGAAGCTCCATTACTTCCTTTATTCCCTGAACCTGAAAAGCGGCAAGGTGGAATGGCAGAAAGAGTTTTTCGCAGGACAGCCTCCGGGCGGGCGTCACCGCAAGAACAGTTTTACCTCTGAAAGTCCCGTGACCGACGGGAAGTTCATTTACGTTTATGTGGCGAATCTGGGGTTGTGGGCTTATGACCTGAATGGCAAGCAGGTATGGACGACGCCGCTTGAAGCAAATCCGATTTACCTCGATTTCGGAACGGGGAGTTCGCCCGCGCTGGTGGGAAACCTGCTGGTGATCGTGAACGACAACGAAAAGCAGCAGTTCATCGCGGCCTTCGACAAACAGACGGGCAAGCAGGTCTGGCGCACGAATCGGGAAATAGGCGCCAAAGGGCGGCAATCAGCCTGGGTTACACCATTTGTCTGGCGGCATGCGCTGCGCACTGAGATTGTGGCAGTAGGCCCGGATGTCGTGGTGAGTTACGACCTGACGGGAAAAGAATTGTGGCGCATGACTGGAATGTCGCCAGCGCCAATCCCCATGCCTTTTGCTTACGACGGACTGCTGTACATTGACGGCGGACGAGGCGCGCCGTTGTTCGCCATCCGTCCTGGGGCAGCGGGCGACATCTCTCTCCCGAAAGGTGAGACATCCAACGCTCACGTAGTTTGGTCGCAACCGCGCGCCGGAACTTATCTGCCTTCGCCTGTGGCCTACGAGGGTGGCGTGTACTTGCTGACCGAAAACGGCATTCTGAGCCGCTTTGACGCCAAGACGGGAAAGCTGACTTACAAGACACGAATTGATCCGGCGGCCACGGCGTTCACGACTTCGCCCTGGGCATACAACGGCAAGCTGTTTTGCCTGAGCGAAGAGGGGCAAACTTTCGTGATCGCGGCAGGCGAGAAGTTCGAGTTATTGCACGTCAACGAACTGGACGAGATGGCGCAGGCCACGCCGGCGATAGTGGGCGAGCGATTGCTGGTAAGGACGGAAACGAAACTCTATTCGATTCGTCGCCGAAAGTGAGCGCCCTAAATGGTGAAGGTGCCAAGTAAATTATTCCGACTTGGTAAACTCAAAGAACAGCAGTCTCAAATCTATAGGAACAACTCAATGAACAGAAAACTTAGCGCAGCAGCAATCACCATAATGATTTTGACCTTTACGCTTGCTGTCGGTTCGCCCGACGACGCCAAAGCAGTTCAGGGAAGTTGGAAGCCAGTCAGTGCGGAATTGGCCGGGCAGCCTATGCCTGATGCTGTTTTGAAGAGCATCAGCTTAAAGCTCGAAAACGGTAACTATGAAGTTTTTGTTGGCAACGCGCCCGACAAGGGCACTTACACGCTGGATGCTTCCACTCAGCCCAGGAGCATGACCGTGACCGGCACGGAAGGGCCGAACCACGGCAAAACTTTCCCCGCGATTTACGAACTCAACGGAGACACGTTGCGCATTTGTTACGACCTTTCCGGCGCAAAACGCCCAACAGAATTCAAGAGCGTTGCAGGAACGAAGCTTTACCTTGTGACCTACAACCGCAAGAAAGATTAGCTCGCTCCGGTTGCCGGACTGGCGCGCAGTCATAAAAAAATTCCGCCCACCAAACCACTCGAAGTTACACGAAGAAAGGTTTGTGATTACCTTTCTTCGTGTTTTCTTCGTGCGCCTTGGTGGGCGGAAACAGTTTCTCCTGATTTAGAAATTGATCTTGCCCGCAAACTGCAACACTCGCGGAGAGAATGCAGCCGTAATGCGGCCAAAGGTCGTGGCGTTGATGTTCTGAGCCTGTGTGACGTTGAAGTTAGTCTTGTTCAGCAAATTGAAAGCTTCGAAACGGAATTCAAACCCGACGCGCTCCGTGATAGCGGTGCGTTTGATGAATCCCGCGTCGAAATCAAATCTGCCCGGGCCGCTGACCGGAGTCAGTTGCAGCGTTCCCAACGTTCCGGACTTCGGATTTTGGAAAAGTTGCGTATTGGCTCGGCCATCAGCTCCGATCAAGCTGGGATCGAAAATAATCGGGCGACCCTGAGAATCGCGGAACAGCCCGGTTTTCGATTGCAGATCGCTGATCGAAAGAGTGCTGTTGACCGTGTTTTTGCCAGAACGACCGGCTCGGTTCAGCGTGCCGCGCGCCGACACAATCGAAATGGGTTCGCCGCTTTGCCAGCGAATGATCGGGTTGAAGCTCCAGCCGCCGACGATCTTGCCCAACACTCCGCCTTGATCCACAAAACGTTTGCCTCGGCCAAATGGAAGTTCGTAAACCGCGTTGGCTTTGAACACATGGGTTACGTCGTCGGTGATGCGCTGTTTTTCGACTGCATTGGAAGAACCCAAATCCAGCAAGCCGGAAAAATTGGACTGACCGCCTTCGTAATCGCTGAAGCCTTTGCCGTAAGTGTAATTCGCCTGCAGGTACAATCCGCCGCGCAACCGGCGACGAATTTCGGCCTGCAGCGCGTTGTAGTTGGAATACGCACCGTTGCCGATGTAATCGGCTACGAACGTGTTCGGGTTTGCGCGCAGGAAAAATTCCGGCCCAAGTTGCGCGCCGAAATCGCCAGGCGTCAAAAATAGATCACGGTTGGTGACGTAAATTGACGCCAGCTCACCGACTTGCCCCTGAGCAATCAGGTTCAGGATCGTCGAGTTGGTCAGCAACCCGGCCAGTCCGAGTTTCGGGAAAACCTGTAGAGCTTCGCCGCGAGTCGGGTTTCCGTTGGCGGCCAGATTACGCTCGGCGCGTTGGAAGTCGGCCAGAAAGCCGTTGTCCAGAACCCGCATCTGATTCACGTCAATACCGCGAGTCAGTTTGACGCCGCGATTGCCTACGTAACGAAGCTCGGCAACCGTGTCGCGGAAAACTTCACGCTCAATGCCCAGCGTCCACTGCTGGACATAAGGAGTTTTGTAATTCGGATCAATCGTGAATAGTGCCGTTCCGAAATCATTTGCCAGGTTGTCGGCAATTGATCGCGGAACCTGGAACGCCGGAACCGGCACTGGACGAATGCCTCCGCCGCTGACGGTGCCGCTGGTGTTGACCACACTGACATCGGATTGCAATCCGTCGTTGCCGCTGACCGCGTTCAGCACTGTGCTGATATTGTTATCAACGACATAAGAGATCGAATAACCCGCGCGAATCGAGGTTTTGCCGTTGCCGAACGGATCCCACGCCAGGCTGATGCTGGGCGCGAAGTTGTTGTAATCGTTGTTGAAGAAAGGCCGCCCCGTTCCTGATCCGGCGAAATCGAGTTGAGCGTCTTTGTTGAACAGAGCGTTCAAGCCGATTTCTTTCGGCAACAAAGCCAGTCCCTGTTTTTCGGTCGGAACCGAAATGTATTCCCACCGCAAACCAAGATTCACAGACAGGTTCGGCTTCAATCGCCAGGTGTCTCCGGCGTAAAGGCCGACGCCATTGTACTGAAACTGCTGGCGTTGTTGGGCTCCGTTGACGAAGCCGGAGGTGCGTGAAGTCGAGAAGAAACTTTGATCTGCTTGAGCAATTGGCGCAGCCAACACCGCCAGCACGTCACGCGCTCGGTTGAAATCGTTGGTGGAAATCCCTCCGGCAAATTGTGAAGTCCTCAACGGATTCTGATTGCCGGACGTGTTGAAACCGATGGTGTACAGCGGCAAAGTTCCAGCGGCGTCGAACGGTTCGATGTACACGCGCCGATAATTTCCGCCGAATCGAACCTGATGCTTGCCCTTCACCCAGGTCGAGTTGTCAATCACTTCGTAGTTATCGGCAATGCGGCCTTGCGACAGGAAGTTGTCAACCGGGTCGGAAATCAGCGGGAAGGTCAGTTGATAGCCTTCGGCAAATTTTTCGTTGGTGAAGAAGTTGACGTTGTAATTATTGAACCCGTACCGCAGTTCGTTGTTCAGCGTGGAGGTCGGAGTCCAGTTC
>JAGNMH010000604.1 GCA_017991275.1 Acidobacteriota bacterium | reverse complement strand
GTGTTGCGATTTCCCTGCTCTTATCCGCCGGACAACATTCGCGGTCGAATGCTGGCAGGAATGGGTGTTCCCGATTTGCGCGGAGGTTTGGGCACAGCGACTTTCTTTACCACCATCAGCGACGTCGCCGCACAGGAAGGCGAGCAGGTCATCTCAATTACTACGACGCCGGATAATCGCGTCGAAACTTTTTTGCCCGGCCCGGTTGATCCCAAAACTAAAACTCCGTCGCGGTTTCCACTCCATGTTCAATTCGATCCAGACAGGCGAAACGCGCTGGTTTGTTCGGACGGCACGCCCGCTGCGCTGGAATTGCGCGAAGGCGAATGGAGCGACTGGCTGCGCGTGAAGTTCAAGCTGGGATTGTTTCGTGGCATTCGCGGAATGGTCAGGTTTCATCTGATTCGCACGGCTCCGCATCTGGAGCTTTACGCCTCGCCGATCAATTTCGACCCCGAAGCCCCGCTGTTCGACATAAGTTCGCCGCCGGAATACGCAACTGAACTCAGCAAACAAATCGGCGCGTTTCACACAGCCGGTATGCCTGAAGATCACAACGGCCTGGACAACGGGCGATTCAACGAAGCCGCCTATCTGGATCAATGCAACATCGTTTTCAACGAACGCGAACGGATGATGCTTTATGAACTCGAACGGTTTGAAGAAGGTTTTTTCTACTGCCTGTTCGATTCGCCTGACCGGCTGGCGCATATGTTCTGGCGCTTCGGCGCGATTGAACCAGCCAACAACGAAACCATCCCAAAGGAATTTTCTGAAGTTATCAAAGACCATTACCGCCGCTGTGACACGTTGGTCGGCGAAGCAATGAAGTTCGCCGACGACCAGACGCTGTTCATCGCTTGCAGCGATCACGGCATGAATAGTTTCGAGCGCGGCTTTCATCTAAACACCTGGTTGCACGATCAGGGTTTGCTGGTGCTGAAACGCGGCCTGACCCCGGGCGAAGCCGAAGGCGATTTTTTCCGCCACGTTGATTGGGACCGAACAAAAGCTTACGCGCTGGGACTCGGCGGGATTTATCTGAACCTGAAAGGCCGTGAAGAACGCGGCTGTGTTTCAGGTGATGAAGCCGAAATGCTGAAAAGCGCAATTGCCGACAAACTTACTGGGCTAGGCGATCCGGTTCGCAATCAAATCGCCATTCGCAATGTGCTGACGCGAGAACAGGTTTATTCGGGAGCTTACGCCGCGGAATCGCCTGACTTGTTGGTGAACTTTGCCGCCGGGTATCGAATGTCATGGGCGACAACGCTTGGCGGAATCCCTGTCGGTCATTTCGAAGACAACCTGAAAAAATGGACAGGCGATCACATCATTGATCCGGTGTTGGTTCCGGGCGTTTTGCTGATGAACCAGCCGTTCAACGAAACACAACCGAACCTGACCGATATGGCCCCGACGATTTTGGCGGCGTTTGGAATTCAGCCGACGCCGGTGATGGAAGGAGAATCTCTGCTGCAATGAAAATTCTTGTCATTGGTTTGGACGCCGCCGTGCCCGAATTGCTGTTCGGCGACGAACAACTGGTCAACATACGCCGATTGATGGAAGCCGGAAGTTACGGGCGGCTGGAAAGCATCATTCCGCCAATCACCGTTCCGGCCTGGATGTGCCTGGCTACCAGCCAGGACCCGGGGTCGTTGGGCGTATACGGTTTTCGCAATCGCAAAGATCATTCGTATGACGGGCTTGGCATAGTCAATTCAAAGTCCGTTCAGGATTTGAGCATCTGGGATCAAATCGCCCGCGAAGGAAAACGCTCCGTCATCATAGGCGTGCCGCCGTCATTCCCGCCGCGCAAAGTCAACGGTGTGTGCATTGGCTGTTTTCTGACTCCGGACACGAACACTGACAATTACACTCATCCGGCGGCGATCAAAGATCAAATCAGAGACTTGCTGGGCGAATACCCCGTGGACGTGAAAGGATTCCGCACAAACGACAAAGCCTGGTTGCTGGACGAAATTTATTCGATGAGCCGAAAGCATTTCGCCAACGTCCGCCACTGGATGAAAAACACCGAATGGGATTATTTCCACTTCGTCGAAATCGGCCTTGATCGTTTGCAGCATGGATTTTGGAAGTTTCATGACTCCGAACACGTGTTGCACGAACCCGGCAACCAGTTCACCGAAGTCATTCGCAATTATTACCGTTACCTGGATTTGGAAGTCGGCAGCATTCTGGAATTGCTGGACGACGAAACCATAGTCGTGGTCGCTTCCGATCACGGAGCGCAAAAGCTGGATGGCGGTTTTTGTGTCAATGAATGGCTGGTGCGCGAAGGTTTGCTGGTGCTGAACAAATATCCCAAACAGATCACGCCGTTCAGCCAACTCAACGTCAACTGGGAAAAAACAAAAGTCTGGAGCGAAGGCGGTTATTACGCTCGCGTGTTTTTCAACGTCCGTGGCCGCGAACCGAATGGCGTAATTGACCCGACAGATTACGAAAAATTCCGCGACGAAATCAAAACTCGACTGGAAGCGACAACCGACGAAAACGGACGCCATCTGGGCACGATGGTTTTTCGCCCGCAGGAAATTTACCGCCACGTACGCAATGTAGCGCCGGATTTGATCGTGCATTTCGGCGGGCTTTACTGGCGATCAATCGGCGGAGTGGGTTACGACACAATTCACGTTCAGGAAAACGACACCGGCCCGGACGACTGCAATCATTCGCAATTCGGCAGCTTCATTCTGGCCGGAAGCCGCTTGCCAGCTCAGGGCGAAGTCAGCGGAGTTCATTTGATGGACATTGCGCCAACGCTGTTGGAAGTCGGCGGTTACGACATCCCAAGTTCGATGCAGGGGCGTTCGCTGGTTGGCGGAATGCCGCAATCCGAAAATGGCTTTGCCCCCGATGCCGAAGAAATCATTCGCCAACGATTGAGCGGGCTTGGTTATATTTAGCGTTTCGCGTGATCAGCAATATGGAATCAAAGTCGTTGAATCAGGGTTTTGCTTCGCCAGCCGGTTTGCTGACGCTGACGGCGGCCAGCGGAATACTTGCCGGATTTGTTGAAGTCTTTCTGCTTGGAATTCAGAAGTTCGGTTTCGGCCATGCAATTCTGCTTGGCCCGCGCGTTGTCTGGATGGCTGCGGCTGCTGATCTGTTGTTGTTTGTCACAGTCGGGTTGCTGATGGTTGGGTTATTGCGTTTCAGGCCAAAACTGATTTCACCAAGATTGGCCCTGACAGTGTTCGTGTTTCTTTCGCTGGCAGGTTGGTTGCTGATCTTTCCACGAATCAAATGGTACGCTTCGTTGATTCTGGCGGCTGGCCTGGCGGTGCGAATTGGCCAACTGCTGCGTCCTCGTCTGAAACCTTCAAGGGTCAAATTCACGGCAAAGCTGGCAATGGCCGTTTTAATCCTGCTGACGATTTCCTGTGAAGGCTGGTTGAACTGGCAGGAGCGACAATCAATCGCCGATTTACCTGCTCCGCCTGCCAATGCGCCAAACGTTTTGCTGCTTGTGATGGACACGGTCGGAGCGCAAAACCTGTCGCTTTATGGTTATCAACGGGCGACGACACCGAACCTGGAAGCTCTTGCCAAGCGCGGAGCCGTCTTTGAAACCGCAATTTCGACAGCGCCGTGGACTGCGCCATCTCACGCCGGGATGTTCACCGGCCATTTCCCGCATGACTGCTCCACCGATTGGGACAAACCTTTGGATCGTCATTACCCTACGTTGGCGGAGACTTTGCGCGGATTCGGTTATGCAACCGGAGGCGTCGTAGCCAATACCTTGATCTGCGGTTATGAATCGGGGCTGAACCGAGGCTTCACGCATTACGATGATTACTCGCTAAGCAGCAGCGAATTACTGGTCAGTTCTTCCCTGATTCGCGCGACAGTTCACAGCGCGCCGCTTAGACGCCTTACCGGTTATCAGCAAATCATCACACGCAAATCAGCCAAAGAAATCAATGCAGGTTTTCTGAACTGGCTGGATGTATTGCCAAAAACCGAAGGCAAAAAAGCACGACCATTTTTCGCCTTCCTGAACTATTTCGACACCCACGAACCTTACTTGCCGCCTGCGCCTTTTGACAAAAAGTTCGGGCAAGGGCCTGCCACTCATTACCGAGCACGCCACGAACTCCGACGATCTTTCCGCTACGACCGCGAAAAGATGACTGAGC
>JAGNMH010000038.1 GCA_017991275.1 Acidobacteriota bacterium | reverse complement strand
GGCCATGGTTCATCGTGTTTTTCTGCATAGCGGCGGTCTTCAACACTTACCTGACCGCTGGCGGAGCGGTTTATCCGTGGATCGTCAAACTGGCGCGCATTGGATTGACGGTGACGTTGTTTCTGATCGGCTGTGGAATTTCAAAGGCAACGCTTCAGAAAGTCGGCGTGCGTCCGCTGGTTCAAGGTGTGGTGTTGTGGTTGATCGTAGCCATTGCGTCTCTGTTGCTGATTCGCTCTGGGGTGATTGGTTTGTAGAAGTTGCGTTCGTAGCCGCGTTCAGAGTACCGCCTTTAGGCGGAGAGTGCGCGCCTGCGGCGCGCGTTGCCGTCTAAAGGCGGTACTCTGAACGCGGCCTTGCTAACTGAAACGCAAACCAGACAGTTCGCGCAACTTTTTCTAGTCAGCTTTGCGACGAATGAAGGTTGGCACGTCCAAATCTTCTTCGCGGTATTGCGGCGGCGGCGGAGTTATCTGGCGCACCGGCTGGCTGTTATTTATCACGATTCCATTGGCTCCGCCCTGAATTGCGGTCGGGCGAATCGGTTGAACCTTTTCGATTTTAGGTTGCTGAAAGCCTGTGGCGATGACCGTGATCTTCATTTCGTTCTGAAGGTTTTCGTCTGGCACCGTGCCGAAAATGATGTTGGCGTCTGGGTCAGCCGAATCGTGGATGACGTTCATCGCTTCGTCCACTTCGCGCAAGGTCAAATCCTGTCCGCCGGTGATGTTGACCAGAACTCCGCGAGCGCCAGTGATCGAAGCTTCTTCCAACAGCGGGCTGCTGATGGCGCGTTGCGTCGCTTCCATCGCGCGGCTTTCTCCGATGCCGCTGCCAATGCCCATCAGGGCGATGCCCATGCCCTTCATAATCGTGCGAACATCGGCGAAATCCACGTTGATGAAACCGGGCGTGGTAATCAGGTCTGAAATTCCCTGCACCGCCTGGCGCAAAATATCGTCGGCCATTTTGAAAGCGTCGCCCAGAGAACTGTTGCGATCAGCCGCTTGCAGCAATCTGCCGTTCGGAATCGTAATCATCGTGTCCACCACCGAACGGAGTTCATCCATTCCGGCTTCAGCCTGACGCATACGATGGCGGCCTTCAAATTGAAACGGTTTGGTGACGATGGCCACAGTCAGCGCGTCAAGCTCAGCAGCCAGCGAAGCGATGATCGGCGCGGCTCCGGTTCCGGTGCCGCCGCCCAAACCGACGGTGACGAAAACCATGTCCGCGCCTTCCAGAGCTTCAATGATTTTTTCAGTGTCTTCCAGGGCGGCATCGCGCCCGATTTCGGGGTTTGCGCCTGCGCCCAATCCCTTGGTCAATTTCGCGCCGATCTGCAATTTGACCGAAGCGCGCGAACGTTTCAGCGCCTGCAAGTCGGTGTTGGCAACCAGAAATTCAACGCCTTCGATTTTGGCGTCAATCATGTGATTGACCGCGTTGCCGCCGCCGCCGCCAATGCCTATAACTTTTATCCTGGCGCCGTAAGTCGGCGGTTCATCATCGAAGGTGTAATTCAGTTGCATACGATCTTCTACGGACATCCTGAGCCTCCTAAAAATAATTGCGGCTATGGGAAATTTCAGATTTTTGATTGTTGTTACTACTCACACTATGTTGTAGCTGGCGGCGGATTCTACCACGACATATTGAAAAGCCAAATGGTTCAACACTTATCGCTTGATGGCAAAGAAGGATTTTACTCGCTCCATAATTGCCGGCGCCTGTTGGCGGCGATTATGAGTTTGATTGTTGCGGCTGCTGCCGACAATGCCAAGTTCGCAACGCAATCCGTACAAAGCCAATCCAAGCGCAGCCGAATAGGCCGGTTGAACTTCATCAGCAATCAGCCCGTTGAACTCTCCCGCGCCGCCAATTCGCACCGGAGCATTGAAAACCTGTTCGGCGGTTTCGACCAGGCCATTGAGCAGAGCGCCTCCGCCGGTCAGGACGATGCCGCTGGAAAGTTGACGGTCGAAACCGGCCTGACGAATCTCGTCTTGCACATGCGAAAGAACTTCTTCTGCGCGCGGTTCCAGAATGTCGCAAAGAATTTGCCTGGACACAGCACGCGGAGCGCGACCACCCACGCTGGGAACTTCGATCAGCTCTGAAGCTTCCTCCGGCGTCAACAACTGGCGAAAAGCGCAACCCTCTTCGCGTTTGATGCGTTCAGCCTCGTGAATCGGCGTTCGCAAACCGACGGCAATGTCGTTGGTAAAATGTGTGCCGCCAATCGGCAGCACCGCCGTATGCCAAACAGAACCGCGCTGATAAATTGCCACGCTTGTGGTTTCGCCTCCGATGTTAACCACGGCGCAACCGTATTCGCGGTCTTCGTCGGTCAGTACGGCTTCGGCGGCGGCCAGATGCGACAAATAAACGTCGGCAACTTCGTATCCGGCGCGAATGACACTGGTCTGGACGTTCTGTTTCGCAGCAACCGGACTGGTCACGATATGCACGGAAACAGACAAACGCGAACCTAGCATGCCAAGCGGGTCGTCAATGCCGTCCTGGTCGTCAACTGTGTATTCCTGTGGCAACACGTCTGAAACTTCACGCCCCGAAGGAATCGTGATGGCGCATGCCGTATCAATGACCCTTCGAATATCGTCGCGATCAATTTCGCGGTGGCGACCCGGGATGGCAATCATCGCGTGATTGTTTTCGCCTTTGACGTGCGAACCGGCCAGACCGACGTAAACATCATGAATTTGCAACCCGGACATGCGCTCGGCGGCTTCGATGGCGCGTTTGATCGAATCAATCGTGAGGTCGGGTTTGCTGATGACGCCTTTACGCAAACCTTTGGATTCGGCTTCACCAACGCCGACTATTTCTAACTCGCCTTCGATCAATTCAGCGGCGACCACGCGCACGCTGGTGGTTCCAATATCTAATCCGACTATGGGTGAGTTTTGTTTTGCCATAAGACCTCTTTGATTCTGAATTTTGGATTTTTGGTTTTGGATTCAGAACCTGAAATCCAAAATCCAAAATTCAGATTACTCTGCCAATCCCACGATCACACGCTTTGGGATCGTGGCGTTTAGATAAGCGACTCTGCTTGTGCTGCTTAGCAATCTTTCTGCGTCTTCAATTTTGAGCACTTGCAACGCCTGAGCGTCTTTGCGACGAATGGCGTCAAGCACATCCAGAGCGGCATTGAGCCTGGTGCGAAAATCTTCCTGACCAATTCTGACCACGACCCGCGAATCTTTCAGAATCAAACTCAGGTTTAATTCATCATCGAAAACCACTTCATCAATTCGCGGTGAAAGCTTCGGTTCGGCGTTGTCCAAATCGTTAAGCAGTTGCTGATAAAGCATCAGTCGTCTGCGATTTTCTTCGATAATATTTTCTCCGCTGTCAATCAGGCCTCTGACCAATGGGGGGACGTTCCCTTTTAACAACGAAGCATCGCCGAACATCGTGCCGTTGCGATCAACGCAAACCAGCTTTTCGCCTCGACGTGCCAGGGCAAAAGGTTCGCGCTCCTTGATAACCACGTGAAATTTGTCGGGCAATACACGGGTGACTTCGGCTTCTTCGATCAACTCGTTTTTCTTCAGTTCGTCCTGAACCACTTTCAGTTTCGCGCGCCAGACGCCTTCGGGTGTTACACGCTCAATCATCGTTTTTACTTCGGGGAAGGTCACGCGATTGTTGCCTTCCAGGACAATGGCGCGGAGCGCAAAGAAGCGCGATCCTCCGAACAGCCACAATGCAAAGATCAAACCTCCAAACAGCAAACCGATGAAAAACAGGGCCGCACTGACTTTGCCCAATCGTCGCCCAAACCCATCGGGGATGTACCGGCTCAGAGCGCGACGACGAGTTGTCACTCCGCCCGGAGTGCTGGCTCCGTCATAAGGCAAACGTTGCTGTTCAGGCTTTTTGCGACGGGGAGTAACATTGCGCTGCAATGGATTCATACCGCTGTCAGCCGGACGGCGAGTTTTGCTGGTGCGGCGTGGGACGTGCCGCTCAGCGTAATCGCTGCCGTGATTCGGCGATTCTGTCAGATTGCGTCTTGGCATTTGTTACTCTTTGTCCGTTCCTAACTGTTTTGCCGGGTCAGTACCGCGCGCGTGAGCAAGCGGCTTTCCGCGAAAATGGCCGCTTGCTTACGCGCGCGGTACCGCACCAATCTTTGCCGCCATAAATTCTTCACCGGCGCGCCACACACTGCCAGCGCCCAGCGTCAAAACCAGGTCGCCTGATTGCGCGACTTCGGCCAAAGCTTGGGCGCCGTTTTCAACCGCTCCTACGTATCGGACGTTGCGGTGTCCGAATTTTTCAATGTCTTCGGCCAGCGCTTGAGAAGTCACACCCGGAATCGGGTCTTCGCTGGCGGCGTAAATGTCGTTCAGCAACACAACGTCGGCGTCATAAAACGACCTTGCAAACTCGTCTTTCAATCCCGCCGTCCGCGTATAGCGATGCGGCTGGAACAAAACCACAAGTCGCCGACCGCTGGTTTTTGCCGCTGCCAGGGTCGCGCGGATTTCGGTCGGGTGATGACCGTAATCGTCAACAACCAGAATTCCTTTGCCGTCGTCTGGGATCAGTCCTTTTACTTCAAAGCGGCGGCCTGCGCCTGTGAAAGCTTCCAGCCCTTCGGCAATTTTTGCAAAATCAACTTCCAGGTCGAGCGCCACAGCCACACAGGCGAGCGCGTTGCAAACGTTATGTTCGCCCGGCACGTTCAGTGTAATCCGCCCAAGCTCTTCGCCGCGTCGCCGCACCGTGAAGCTGGAGCCGAAATTTTCGCGCGAAACCTGCACGTCGCTGGCGGCGATTTCAGCGTGAGCGCGCAGGCCGTAAGTGATAACTCGCCGCGTGATTTGCGGAATAATCATCTGAATGTTCGCGTCGTCCAGGCAGATAATCACCGAACCGTAAAACGGGACTTTGTTGACGAACTGAATAAAATGATCACGAATCTCTTCAATGCCCGAATAGAAATCCAAATGCTCCAGATCAATGTTGGTGACGACGGCAATGGTCGGTGAAAGCTTCAAAAAGCTTTTGTCGCTTTCGTCGGCTTCGACCACCATGAAATCCCCGCGACCGAGTTTGGCGTTGCTGCCCAGCGTGTTGACTCGACCGCCGACGACAATCGTGGGATCAACTCCTGCGCGATCCAGCACGGTAGCCACCATCGAAGTCGTAGTCGTTTTGCCGTGCGAACCCGCAATGGCGATTCCGTATTTCAAGCGCATCAATTCGGCCAGCATTTCGGCTCGCGGAATAACCGGAACCTGTTTGCGAACGGCTTCGACGACTTCGGGATTGTCCGCGCGCACGGCTGTCGAAGTGACCACGACTTGCGCGCCCTCTACGTTGGACGAATTGTGCCCCTCAAACACGCTGGCTCCCAGCTTTTCCAGCCGGTCTGTAATTGCAGATTTCCTGGCATCGGAGCCGGAGACTCGATAACCAAGATTGAGCAACACCTCGGCTATGCCGCTCATGCCGATGCCGCCGATGCCTACGAAATGAATGTGCTGATATTTTTTGAACATAATCGTTCGTTCAGAGTTCACGCTTCAGCGTGTCTGCCGCCTGTAGGCTGGATTCTGAACCCATGACCTTCATTGCCAGCTCAACTACTTTCGATGCTGCGTTCGGATGGCCGAGCTTCTTACTCGCTTCAGCCATCCGAACCAGTTGTTGTGGGTCGCGGATCAGCCACAACAACTCTTGAGCCAGTCGTTCCGGTGTCAGTTCGGCTTGCAGAATCATTCGACCGGCTCCGGCGCGTTCGACAGCTTCGGCGTTTTTTCGCTGATGATCGTCTGCCGCGAACGGAAACGGAATCATCAAAGCCGGTTTACCTGCCGCCGCCAATTCAGCCACAGTCGTGGCTCCGGCGCGAGTGATGACCAGATCAGCTTTGGCAAATTCTTCGACCATTTTTTCAACAAACGGCCTCACTTCAACGCGCCAGCCAAGTTCCAGATAAGCCGCACGGACTTTGTCGTAATCGCTCTCTCCGGTCTGGTGAGTAATCGAAAGCCGCTCTTTTTCTTCAGCCAAAAGCGGCAGAGCATCAATCATAGCCAGATTGATCGCCCGCGCTCCCTGACTGCCGCCGGTAATGAAAATGTGCGTCCGTTCGTCCTGCGCTTTCGGCTGGACGGCAAAAAACTCCGCGCGAACCGGATTGCCTGTGATTTCGGCTTTCTCGCCGAAATAGCGTCTGGCTTCTTCAAAGGTCACTGCGGCGGCGCGAACAAAGCGCGCCAGAATCCGATTTGTAAAACCTGGCAATGCATTTGACTCAGCGACCACCGTCGGCACGTCCATTAGCGCAGCCATCAAAACAACCGGCCCGGAAGAATAACCGCCAACTCCGATCACCACATCCGGCTTAAACTGCTGGATCAAAGAGCGAACCGCCAGAAAGCTTTTCGGCAACATCAACAGGGATTTGATTCGCTTCAACAAACTGACACGCTTCAGGGCGGCGACTTCAATCAGGTGAAGCTTGAAACCTTCGCGGGGGATGATCTTTGTTTCCAAACCTCGCGCCGTGCCCACGAACAAAATCTGAGTTTCGGGATTACGACGCTTGAATTCCTGAGCAATGGCAACGCCTGGAAAGATATGCCCGCCGGTTCCGCCGCCCGCGATGATGACAGAGAGAGGGAGAGACGGGGAGACGGAGGGACGGGGGGACACAGAGCCTTCGGCGAACTCATCTTCTTCAATATCTTTTCTCTCATCATTCATATCAATCTCTCCGTCCCTCTGCCTCTCCGTCCCTCTGCCTCTCCGTCCCTCTGCCTCTCCGTCCCTCAATCCCTTTGTCTCTCCGTCCCGCCACCCTGCCCAGACACATTCAACAAAACTCCCATTGCCGCCAAACTCATCAACAACGAAGTCCCGCCCGCGCTGACAAAAGGCAGCGTGATGCCTTTGGAGGGAACCAGATTCAACGCCACACTAATGTTGAAAAAAGCCTGCGTGATGATTGCTATAGTAATTCCAACCGCCAGCAGATTCCCCAACCGATCCGGCGCGTGATGAGCGGCGCGTAACCCGCGCCACAACAAAATTCCAAAAACCAAAACCAGCGCCGCCGCGCCGTAAAGCCCTAACTCCTCTGAAATTACGGCAAAGATGTAATCCGATTGAGGAGCAGGCAAAAATGACAATTTCTGTTTGCCCAGCCCGAAACCGTAACCGTTGGTTCCGCCCGAACCCACAGCAATCAGCGATTGCAACGTCTGGTAGCCTTTGTCGAGCGGATCGCTTTCAGGATCAAGGAAGGCCCTAACGCGATCCATTCGCCAAGCTACCTTCATCACCAGAAACAGTCCGGCGGCAGCGGCAACCGGAGCCAGTCTGTACAAATGTTTAACCGGCACTCCCGCGGAAAAAACCATCGCGGCGAAAATCACGCCCAACATGAGCGTCGTTCCCAAATCGGGTTCTTTGACAATCAGCGCAGCCAGAGCGCCAAACACCACCAACGCCGGAGCCATCGTTGCCCAAAAGTTATCCAGTTCTTTGAACCGTTCGCGATCCGACAGAAACCAGGCAAGAAAAATGACAAATGCCAGTTTCGCCAATTCCGACGGCTGCCCGGAAACTCCAAGGCTTCGAAAAACTATCCAGCGGTGCGCTCCGTTGACCGTCGGGAATAAAAACACGACCAGCAACAACAGCACGCACGACCCCAGCAACCCATAAACAAAAGCTGGATTGGCGTAACGGTGATAATCCACGCGCTGCAAAACAGCCATCGCAACCAGCCCCATCAACGCCCAGGCAATCTGGCTGAACAAAAAACGATTCGGGTTTTTGGCCGCTGAAGATGCGCTGTAAACCATCACCACGCCGAAAATAACCAGCCCGACGGTGATCGCCGCCAGCCATAAATCCCAGCGCAATTCTTCAAACGGGGTCAGCAAATTTTGGCGAATGTGTTTGGTCATTTCCGTTTTGCGTTCGTAGTTCCGCCTTTAGGCGGCTGCGTTACTTTGACAAATTCCTTACTGCCTCTTTGAAAACCCTGCCGCGATGTTCGTAGTTGTCGAACATATCGAAACTGGCACAAGCCGGAGCCAGCAACACAACGTCGCCCGGACGGCCAAGCCTTAAACCGAGTTCAACCGCTTCTGGCATTGTTGCTGCGCGATGAAGCGGTTTGGTGTTTTCCAAAGCCGCTGCGATTTTGTCGGCGGCGGCTCCGATCAGAATCACGTTTTCGCACCGCTCGCGGACCAGCGGTGCGAGAGGGGAGTAATCGCCGCCTTTGTCTTTGCCGCCAAGAATCACCGTGACTCCGCCGGAAAAAGCTTCCAGGCATTTAATCGCCGCGTCCACATTCGTTGCCTTCGAGTCGTTGTAAAACTTCACATCACAAATTTCGGCGACAAATTCCAGCCGATGCTCTACGCCTTTGAAATTGCGAACCGTCTGACGCATCGAATCCACCGAAGCTCCGCAGGCAAGTCCGGCAGCCAAAGCAGCCATGACATTTTCGACGTTGTGGTCGCCGGGCAGTTGAATATCCGCGCGAGTCAGCAAAAACCGCTCACCGTTTGCGCCGCGTTCGATAATTTCATCGCCGCGTAGAAAGACTCCCGATTCAAGCTCTTTCAAACGACTGAAGCAAAATTGCCGGGCGCCGGATTTTTCGCCTTCGCGCATTGCCCAATCGTTGTCTGCGTTCAGCACTGCAACGTCGGTTGCCGTTTGATTTAGAAAAATGTTCGCTTTGGCCGCCGCGTAATCCGCCATCGAATCGTAACGATCCAGATGATCGGGCGTAATGTTCAACATCAAGGCTATGTTGACGTGCAATTGCTGGACGGCCTCCAACTGAAAGCTGCTCAGTTCGACAACCGTCCATCCGTCATCGCTTGAAGTTTCGACCAGCGAGATCAGCGGCGTTCCTATGTTGCCGCCGACTTGAGTCGGCAGTCCGGCGTCTTTCAGCAGCTCGCCGACCAGAGTCGTGGTCGTTGTTTTGCCATTCGATCCGGTAATTCCAACCAGTCGCCCGCGTAAAAACCGCGCAGCCAATTCGATTTCGCTGATGACCGGAACGCCTGCCGCCGCCGCCAGTTTGAAAGGTTCCAGAGCCAGCGGCACTCCGGGGCTGGCGACGATCAAATCCGATTTCTCAAATAACTCTCGCGGGTGTGCGCCGGCGACAACTTCGATTCCTTTTGCTCGCAACGTTACAGCGTCTTTCAACTCGCTTTCAGGCTTGGAATCATTGACCGTAACACGAGCGCCACGCGCAGCTAAAAACTCCGCTGCCGCCACGCCGCTGCGCGCCAAACCGACAACCAGAATGTTTTTGCCTGCAACTTGCATCAGCGTAATTTCAAAGTCGAAAGGCTCAACAGCGCAAACAGAATGGCTGCGATCAAAAATCGAAAAACGATCTTTGGCTCTTTCCATCCGATCAATTCAAAGTGGTGATGCAGAGGAGCCATTTTGAAAACGCGCTTGCCGCGCAATTTGAAAGAACCGACCTGGATCATCACCGACAAAGCTTCGATCAGAAACACGCCGCCAATAATCGGCAGCACCATTTCCTGCTTTATCAAAATGCTCATTGTGCAAAGAGCGCCGCCGATCCCCAGACTGCCTACATCGCCCATGAAGACCTCGGCTTGCGGAGCGTTAAACCACAAAAAACCAAGACTGGCCCCGACCAGAGCGCCGCCAAAAATCGTCACTTCCCAAACCCCCGGCGTGTGAGCCAAACCAAGATAACGCGCGAAATCCGCGTGACCCGTCACGTATGTAAAGGCGGTCAAAGTAGATGCGGCCACTGCCGTCACGCTGATGGCCAATCCATCCAATCCATCAGTTAAGTTCACCGCATTCGACCAGCCAGTCATGATAAAAACGATAAATGCGATGTAACCCCAAATGTGAAGATTGGGCTGAATACGTTTGAAGAAAGGCACGCTCAATAACGTCGAGTAATCTGTAAATGCAAAGAGCAATCCGCCAACCAGTAACCCTACGATTAATTGACCGATCAGTTTTTGGCGACCAGTCAAACCCAGGCTGCGTTTATTGGCGATCTTGATGTAATCGTCGGCGAAGCCGACAGCGGCGCAACCCAGCAAACCCAAAATCGCAATCCACACTTGCCAGTTTCTAAGGTTTGCCCACAGTAAGGTCGAAATCAGCACAGAGCCGATAATCATTACGCCGCCCATTGTCGGCGTGCCGCGTTTCGCCTGATGCGAAGCCGGGCCTTCTTCACGAATTTCCTGCCCAAACTTGAACTCTTGCAGCTTCCGAATCACCAGCGGCCCAAAAGCCAAACTCAAAACCAGCGAAGTAATTGCGGCATAAGCCGTGCGAAAGGTGACGTACCGAAAAACATTCAACACGTCGAGGGGCAACTGTGTAGAGTATTTCCGGTAGAGCCATTCATATAAAAAGTGATAGAACATTCGCCCTGACCTGCACTCTTTAATTTGTCGCTGCGGATCCAAATTCCGAGCGTAACCGCTCAATAACTTTTTCCGTTCGGACACCGCGCGAACCTTTGACCAACACCAAATCGCCGGGGAGGTTGTCGGCGATCAATTTTTCAGCCGCGTCTTCAGGAGATTCACAAAACGTCGCAATTTTGATTCCGGCGCTTTTGGCCCCAGCCACCAGCTCTTTCGCCAAATCGCGCACGCCGATCAAAACATCTACATTCATCGCTGCAATTTCCTGCCCGCACTGGCGGTGAAGCTCAACGCTTTGTTCCCCAAGCTCCAACATTTCTCCGGCAACGACGATTCGGCGCTTGAAACCTTTCGCTTCGGCCATCGCTCGCACGGCTTCAATCAACGCTTTCGGATTGGAGTTGTACGAATCGTCAATCACCGTCACGCCGTTTGGAAATCGAATCAACTCGCCGCGCATTTTTGAAGGAACGGCTCTCGAAAGCCGCTCGGCGATTTTTTCCGCCGACAGCCCAAAGCTGTGAGCCGCTGCCGCCGCCGCAAGAGCGTTGTAAACATTGTGGCGACCAATCAGCGGCAAAGCGACTTCAGCCTCGCCATCAGGCGTTTTCAAAACAAAGCGCGTGGCGGTCAAATCGTCCGCCGAAGCAATTCGACTGGCCATCACGTCGGCTGGTGAATCAATGCCGAAGCTGACGACAGCCAAATCATTGCGAAGCCGTTGCATCGCCGTAACTCGCGGGTCGTCAGCGTTGAGCACGGCAGTTCCGCCGGATTTGATGCCTTCGACCATTTCGGCTTTGGCACGGGCAATTCGATCCTGCGAGCCGAAAAATTCAATGTGCGCGACTCCCACGTTACCGACGATTCCAACTTCCGGCTGAGCAATGTCTGTCAGCCTGGCAATTTCGCCAAACGAACTCATGCCCATTTCCAGCACTGCAAAATCGAAATCTGCAGGCCTGGCTCCGGCGGTAATCATCCGCGCGACAGTCAGCGGCAAACCGTAACTGGTGTTCAAATTGCCAGGCGATTTCAGAACGCTTCCGGCTGCACCCATCACGTGAGCCGTCAAGTCCTTGATCGTAGTTTTACCCGCGCTGCCTGTGACTCCGATCACTGGACGATGCCACTTAGCCAGAACTCGTGCAGCCAGTTGCTGCATAGCGCAAGCGGTGTTTTCGACAAACAACAGTTTGTCAGCCAGTTCGCCCAACTCATTGGCGAATGGCAAACGTTGATGAACGACCAGCGCGGCGCAAGCTCCTTTTTCAAAGACCTGGCGAACAAACTGATGACCGTCAACCCGCTCACCCGGCAGAGCGACAAACAAATCGCCGGGTTTAACCGTGCGCGAATCAATCGTGAACCCTGTCGGCTCTAACTCCGCCAAACGGTCATTCAGCATATGACTGGCGGCGCTCAATCGCGCGATTTCGCTTAGGTTCACTTGCACTCCAAACTAATACAACGACCTTGAATTTCGTCTTTCGGTCAAAGCTTCGCGCGCGACTTCGCGATCGTCGAAATCAATTTTCCCTGTCGGCAAAATCTGATAAGTCTCGTGTCCTTTGCCGGCGATGATGATTACGTCGCCCGGTTTAGCCTGACTGATTGCACGAAAAATCGCTTCGCGGCGATCAACTATCAGTTCGTAATTTTTGCCTACACGATCCAGCCCGATGCGAATGTCGTTCAAAATCATGACCGGGTTTTCACTGCGTGGGTTGTCAGAAGTGGCAATCACCCAATCGCTTTGTTTTGCGGCGACTTCACCCATGATCGGGCGCTTGGTTCTGTCACGGTCGCCTCCGCAACCCATGACGGTGATGACTTTGCCGCGCTTGCCGTTCTTTGGCGCTTGGGCAACTTGCACAGTGTTCAGCACGTTCGCCAGCGCGTCCGGCGTGTGAGCGTAATCAACCACAACCGTAATGTCGTCGCTGGTGTCGCTGACGCGTTCAAACCGCCCGGCCACGCCTTTGCATTGGTTGATTCCAGACGCAATCGTGTCCAGGTCAAAACCCAAAGCTACCCCTATGCCAATCGCGCACAGCGAGTTGTAAGCATGCGGACGACCAACCAGAGACGAAACGATTTCAACTTTGCCAATCGGAGTTTGAGCTGTAAACCGCAAACCCTCCAAACCAAAATGCTTTTCCTTGGTTGAAACATTGGCTTCGGTGTCCAGCGCGTAAGTCAGAGCTGTTTCACCGCAGATTACTTTCAGCTCAGCTCCGCGCGGATCGTCCAGGTTGATGACCGAGTGCGCCGGTCGTTTGCCGATCTCGCCATCGAACAGTTTCTTTTTCGACGCAAAGTAATTTTCCATTGTGCCGTGAAAATCCAGGTGATCCTGAGTCAGATTGGTAAACGCGGCCACGGCGAATTGCAATTCGTCGGCTCTATGCATTTCCAGCGCAATGGATGAAACCTCCATTGTTGCGTGCGTCACCCCGGTTTCAACGGCGCGGCGCAGAAAATTTTGAATCTCCGGCGATTCGGGAGTCGTGAACTCTGCGTCTACTTTTTCATTGCCGATGCGATAACCGATGGTTCCCATGACCGCAGTTTTTTTACCCGCGGCAGTGAAGATCGAATCCACCAGATAGGTCGTGGTGGTTTTGCCGTTCGTTCCGGTCAAGCCGACCAGCGCCAATTTGGACGATGGAAAATCGTGAGCCAAAGCCGAGGCCCTGGCTAAAGCAATACGCGCATTGGCAACTTGCAGCCAGACACCTTTGAAATCGTCAGGCCGTGGTTTTTCTGAAATAATTGCACTCGCGCCGCGTTTAGTTGCTTCGCCGACGAAACTGTTCCCGTCGGATTGTGCGCCCGAAATTGCAACAAAGATGCCGCCCGGCATCACGCGGCGCGAATCATGTGTGACTGATGAGCCAAAAGCGCCGACAGCGGCATCAAGCTTTCCGCTTTGATTGCCGCTAGCACGCGCTTCGATCCGATTTGCGATGTCGCTCAGAGTCACCATTTCGTTATTGAAATTCCACTTTGCAATCTTCGCCTGGGCGCACTCGCGTTCCGGGCGAAGGCCATTGTTTTACCGCCACTCCGCTGCCAGAAAGTTTCACATTCAAACTTAACTGCGTGCAGGCATTAACCACGGAGCGTAAACCTTTGCCTCGTAAATCCGGCATCATCCCGGACGGCGCGGCCAGCATATCAACCTTTGTTTGCGGCGTAGACGCGGCTTTCGGTTTTGGCTTTTGTTCCGCCGCATTGGGCGGGATGTTTTGCGAAGTCATGACGCCTGCTCCGGGTTTTGGCATGGCGTTTTGCATCGGAGCCTGTGCGGGAGGCTGCGATTGTGCAACCAGATTTTCCGGCAGGTTCGGACCAATGACTGCATCTGTTTCCTTGGCGTCGTCTTCGGCGGCTTTCGATTCATAACGATTCGACAATGCAACCAGAGCATCGCGGAAACCTTTGGCATCAGGCGGAACTGCAAAATCTCCAAGCGCGATTTGAGCAATCATATTGAAGAGCGGAGCAGAAACGCTGCCGCCCTGATGCGCGCCGCCAGCCGGTTCATCCACCATAACTACTATCACGAAGCGCGGGCTGGTCGCCGGGACGAATCCGGCAAATGCAGGCATGAATTTGTTTCGCGTGTAGCCATATTTCTTTTCTGCTTTCTGCGGAGTTCCGGTTTTGCCCGCTGCCGTGTAATTGCCAAGCTCTATGGCGTGGCGTGCCGTTCCGTGCGTAACCACACGTTGCATCAACACGCTCATTTTTTCAGCCGTTGCCTGGCTGACAACCTGACGGCTGTTCGGCTTGGCTTCATAAATCAACTTGTTGTCCTGACCTACGACACGGCGAATGATGTGCGGTTGTGTCCACAGGCCCTTGTTGGCAACGACTCCCACGGCGGCGGCTTCCTGAATCAAGGTCACTGAAACTTCCTGGCCGATGGCAATCGAACCAATCGAATCGAAGTTCCAATTTTCCACAGGCCGGACGATCCCTCTGGATTCGGCGGGAAGTTCGATTCCGGTCTTGCTGCCGAATCCGAAGTTGGAGATGTATTCGGCAAATTTCTCTTTCCCAACTCGTTGAGCCAGTTTGATCGCGCAAACGTTCGAGGATTTGGCGAAAGCGTCGGGAGTCAACTGCACTCCGTAAGCATGAGTGTCGCGTATGATGCGCGGGCCGAAACGAATCTCGCCGTTGCCGCAATTCAGTTTTTCATCAATCTGAACTTTTCCCTCTTCAAACGCCGCCGAGTAAGTAACGATCTTGAACACCGAACCCGGCTCATAAGGCCAACTGATGGCGGCGTTATGGCGGTTTTCTTCTTTGCCTTTTGGTCGTTCGTTCGGGTTGAAGCTGGGCGCGTTGACCAGAGCCAGAATTTCGCCTGTTGCTGAATCCATCACCACCGCGTGAGCGCCTTTGGCGCCGTGAGATTTCACGGCTTCGTTCAACAGCACCTCTATCTTGTGCTGCATTGGCGCATCCAGCGTCGTTGAAATTGTCGCGCCTCCAATGGCGGGAGTTTCGCGCCGTTCGTATGCCTGATTCTTGCCGTCGCGGTCATATTGGACTTCGCCTGCTTTACCAGTCAGCAACCTGTTTTGCGATTGCTCCAAACCTGCCTGGCCGTTGTTTTCAGCGCCGACAAAACCGACGACCGCACTGGCCAGCGAATCGTTCGGGTAAAACCGTTGTGACTCTTTCCTGAATCCAATCGCTTTCAAACCGCTCTTGGCGACGACTTCCTTGATGGCTCGCGCTTTTTCGGGATCAATTTTGCGTGCCAAAAAAGCAAATCCCGAATTGCCTGTCATCTGTTTGACCAGATCAGCTTCTTTGAGTTCCAGCAGCGGAGCCAGCACCTTGGCGGCTTCCTGACGCGCTGCATCGGTTTTCAGCAGACGCTGATCAACGAACACCGAATCGAAGAAAACGCTCAGCGCCAGGTCTTTGCCGTTACGGTCAATAATTGCACCTCGCGCAGCCATCGTTTCATATTGCGATTGCTGATTTTCCCTGGCACGGGCCAGGTAATGGTCGTGTTTGACGACCTGCAACCAATACATTCGCCCGACAATCAACAGCATCCACCCGACCAACACGAATGCAATGATCAAAATACGATTCCCAGTGGATTTAGCTGATTGTTTGGTTCGCATAGTCGCTTTACCTCCTAACGACGCACTTCTTTTC
>JAGNMH010000603.1 GCA_017991275.1 Acidobacteriota bacterium | reverse complement strand
AACCAGAGCTTCGAAGATTTCTTTGGCGGCTTCTTCCTTGCCGGTCAAGTGCAGCAATTCGGCTCGGCGAAGATCGGCGATGACTTTTTGCGCTTTGGGCGAAGGAATCGGTTCAGGCGTTTCTTCGGCGTCGGGTTTCTTTTCTTTTTCTTCCTTCTCGGCTTTTTCGATTGCCTTCTGAGCGGTCTGGCTGACCTTTTCAAACTCGGCGATGGCAGCGGCGTAACGTCCGGTGATGGCCATGACTTCGGCCAACGTCAGCCGAGCCGCTGATGATTCTGCGCGAGCCAGAAACTTCTTCGCGTCGGTTTCGGCTTCGGTGTACTTGCCGGTTTCCAGATAAGCTTTGAGCAAACCGGCCTGAGCGCGTTCGTCTTTCGGCGCGGCTTGCAACAAAGCATTGAACGAAGCGACGGCGGCGGAATACTTACCGGCTTTCAATTCTTCTTCGGCGGATTCAATGGTGGCTTGCTGCGCCGACACGCAGGCCAGCAGGCAAAAGAACGACAGCAGGCTCACGGCCAGAAGAGTCGCCGGTTTTCGTAAGCCAAAAAATTGTTTTGAGTTTTGATTCAACATTGTCATCGTAGCTGTTCAACTTCTTCGCCGCGTTAGCGGCGTTTGAGTTTAGCCGTGGATTTCAACCCACGGTAGCCTGCGGTATTTCATCACGTCGCGTCAGTGACGATTGAATTCAGCCGTCGCGACGCGACGCGGGCGGCTTCTTGCGCTACCCGGCGTTGAAACGCCGGGCTAAAGTCAGCCGCCGCTACGCGGCGAAGAGGCCAGTCACTTTTCATCTTTCCTGCCTGCCGTTTTCATCGCCGCCGCGCATTACTTCTGCTTGAAGGTAATACGGCTCCAAACCTCGCAGCGCGACTTGCGCGCCGCTTTCACCCATCACCTGTTTGAGCAATTGAGCCACCTGAGCGCGATCTATCAGTCCGGGTTCTCTTAGCATCCAGAGTAGGTCGAGGATGTCTTTGCTACGTCCTGAAAGGTACTTCAAGATCACCATCCAGGCAGGAGTGACAACTCGCAAGCCACTTGGCATTGGCTCAGCGTCCTGCAATGCGGCTTCATAAAAATTACGAAAGAAATCATCACGAACAATTACATCCACAGTGATTGTTCTCTCTCCGACCTGAACAAGATAGCTTTCTCCACCGAAAGACAGCGGTTCATTACTTGGGCGCGCCAGAATATCTGAAGCCAACAAGTCCACGTCTTTAGTTGCGCGTTTGTAGCCGAATACATGCATTGCCATGCCACCTGCGACCGCACACTCAATACCCGTTTTGTTTGCTTCCTCAGCGACGATTGCCGCTGCCTTCAAACCCTCCTTGGTTGAAACCTCATCGCTTTCGAGAGCTGCCTTGTACCTTTCTACCAGTTCTTCCTTACTCATGGTTATTAGCTCTACTTCTTGCTCGCTTTGATCGTCTGATTGAGCGTTGCCAGTTCAACCAGCAATTTTTCCAGTTCGTTATCGAAATCGTCCTCGCTCATCTGAGCTTTGCGGCCTTTCAATCTGCCTATTTCGCCTTCCAGTCGCAGCCTTTCGGAATACAGTTTGGCCAGCGCCGGATCGCCGCCCGCCTGTTGTTGCGGCAGGGAATCGAAGTACACCAGCTTGGCAAACGCCCCGTCTCCGGTTTCCGGTTTTTCCGCAGTCTTTTCAAGGCCTTTGCCGTCACCGTTGTCGTCCAGCAGAGAATGTTCGGTGGCCAGAATGCCTTTTTGTTTGAAGCCGGACTCGGTCATTTTGCTGGCGTATTCAAAGGCTTCGAATACCGAAACGCGGCCATTTTTGTCGGCGTCAGCATCGGTGTTGCCCAGCGCGCCTATGAAGTGTTCAGGGAACTTCGTCGCGTTCAATTCCATCCCGCTGCGCGTGGCGGTGATGATGATGCGGCCTTCGCCGGACAGAGGTTTGACGAATTCTCCGCTGGCGCTGGCCATATTCACCACAACGACATTTTTGACCGGCAGCGCGTTTAGCATCACGGCGTAATCGTTGACGGCCAAATCCGGGCCGACCAGATTGAACTTGGCCACTTTGTCCACGAAGCTGCCGTGACCGATGAAGAAAATGAAAAGCTGATTGTCGGGTTTGAGCGAATTTTTCAATTCGACGAACAACTGGCGGACGCTTTCGGCGGTGGCTCGGCGCTCTTCGCCTTCGGGCTTTTCAGTCAGGACAAATGTCTTTTCTTCGGCAAATCCAAGCTGACCGGTCAGCGCATCGCGCAGCTTGTTCGTCCATTCGGCAAATTTCTTGGTGTAAGTTTCCTCGCCGCCGATGCCTGTGATAACGACTGCAAATTTGTTTTGGTCTGGCGGCAGTTTTTGCGCCGGTTGTGCGGCGGGCAGAGTGGCTTCGGCCTGCGGTTTTTTCTTTTGCGCAGCAGGCAAGTCTTGCGCGCAGGCAGCGATTGCCAGCAAAGCCATCAAACAAACTGTCGTGGTTGAATAACGCTTCAAAGTCATTGTTTAAGCCAGCCCTTTTCGTTTTCGCAAAAACCATTCGGCGCTGGCCAGTCCGACCAACAGCAGAAAGTTAATCGGCATGTCCCACAGGTCTTTGCTGACGCGCTCGGAGTTTTTGCCCTCCAGCATGGTGATTTCGTCCAGCAAGTCATTTGCTTTATCCAGCGCGAAGTATTTGCCGCCGGTTTCGCTGGATACGCGCTTCAGCAATTCAACATTTTGTGCGGCGTCGTGGAATTCGCGTGACCGATCGCTGACCAGAAAACCGGATTGAGCCGTGCCCAGTATTTCGTTGCCTTTGCGAGCGGTCATTTCCACTTTGTAGGTTCCGGTTTCGTTGGCCGCCAATTCGCCACGGTAATCGCTGGAAGCCTCGGTGGATTTTCCGCCGCCTTCAGAGTTGAAATTTATCTTTAGCGGCAACTCAACCGTTGCTCCCGAAGGCTTAGTGATTGTCGCCATTACTTGAGCATCCCGGACAGCTTCAAACTTTTTGTCGTTGACCTCACCGCGCAAACTGATTGTGTCGCCGGTAACGTAAACGTCGCGTTCGGAGGAAACTTCAAACTGACCCGGCGTAGTGCTGACCAGATAACGCAACAACTGTCGCCAGAACGTTTCGTGATAGTTGTATTGCGAGGAAACTTCCATGCGCCAGCGCCAGGTATCGTCTGTGGTGAAAGCCAAAGTGCGGCCCCGCCCGTAACGTTGTTCGACCAGCAGAGGCAGAACGCGGTTTTTGTCTGTGATATGACGAGCTTCCAAGATAACAGTCGCGCCGGGTTTGATGGCAGTCAGGGCTTCAGGAACTGAAATCGGTGGCAAATCGTCCCAGACCTTTGCGCTTTGAGCGCGATCTTCGTTTAGCCGGGTGACGGCGTGAGCGCGTCCGCGGGCGGTCAGTGCGGCTTTGAAGTTTTGAACTATCTGCATTTCCGGTTCTTCGGCCAGTCCGTTCAATTGAAGCGGCAACATGTCTGCAATTGGCGATTGAGCGTATTTGCCTGCGTCAAACGAACGCGATCCGCCGATGGCCAGGACGCCTCCGCCTCTGCGTGAAGCGAATTGTTCGATTTGTCGGAGTTGGTCGTAGCTGAAAAAATTGGCTTCTACGCTGCCAAGTACAATGCCTTGATAAGTGAACAATTCTTCCAGCGTAGCCGGAAAGCCGCTGGTCAATTCGACGCCGGATTCAACGCCTTGACGGTAAAACTTGCCATCGGCTGAACGCAGAGAAGAAACGACGGTCAGGTTCTTTTCGGTCTTGGCGGTTGCGGCTTTGCGAATAAAGCCGTATTCCCATCTTGGTTCGCCTTCGATGTACAGGACTTTGGGTTTGTCATCGGTGACGGAGATCATCGCGTCCAGCGTATTGTTCAGCAGTGTGGTTTCGCCATCCAGCGGTTTGACCTCGAAAGTGTAACTGTGGTTGCCGACAGAAGTGGGCGTGAATTCAATTGTCAGGCTTTGGGCTTCGCCTCCTGAGGAACTGGCTTTGACATCGAATTGCTGAGTTTTAAGAGCCTTTCCATCTTCGCTGACGGCAAGCGAAATTTTCTGGTTGTCGTAACCGCTCAATCGAACCAGGGTTTCGGCAATGATGGCGGAACCGCTCAACACACGGCGCGGCGCGGTGACGCGAACGGTTTCGGCGTCCTTGAAGCGCGAAGGATTGCCAACGCCGATTGTGTAAACCG
>JAGNMH010000602.1 GCA_017991275.1 Acidobacteriota bacterium | reverse complement strand
CGCCGGAACTGCGCTGATAAGCGGTGGGTAAGGCGCTCCGTTGCCGTTGACAGGATTGGACGGGTCGGTTGGATTTACTGCGCTTCCCGGTGCGTTGATGGCGAAGGTTGGCGCAGCCCACGTCGGCGAAGTGTTCGGCGTGAACACGCGCAAGCCTGTGACGTTCAGCGCCTGGCTCTTTGTATCCAAATTGACCGCGAAAATTTGTGGCTGCGGATTTCCGGCAGGCTTCAACGCCGTTGGCAAATCCGAAGGCAAAACCGGATTGATGATTTGCCAGCTTTTGGACGGAAAGATGGTTTTGATTTGAGTCTGGGCCGTTTGGACTATGCCAGCCGAAGTCAGCACAGCAGCAAGCTTTGAAAAATCTGCGTTGTTAAGCGCCTTGATCAGATCAGTGCAACTTGATGGCGCGTTTGGCAGCTTGCACAGATCGAACAACACCGGGAAACGTTTGACGACGAATTGATATTGGTCGTCGGCGCGTGTTGGATCGGCGACTTTCCATTCGTCGGTTTTAGTCGCGGTCACCGTCGCCTGAGTGCCGAGCACGACTCCGTTGCGAGCGAACGCCGACCACAAACCGGGCGAAATTGCCGAAGCCGTCGCCGCAACAGTCTGGCCTTTTTTGGTTGGCGGCAATGGCGGCAAGGCAGCCGACATCAGGTCGCTCATAAACAGAGCCGAACAGCCTTTTTGCGGATAATCAGATTTCGTCGAATCGCAGCCGGGCAAATTGCCTGGAATTGACGGACTGCCAGCGGCATAAGCCAGTTGGAAATCGCCGAACTCCAGCGCGAATTCGCGGTAACTGTCGGCCTGATTCGAGGTGATGATGCTGGCTTGCCAACTGGTTGGGCCGCCGTCTTTACGACTGTAAAACTGTTCGCCGCTGACGGGGTCGAACCATTTGGAGTTTTCCGGCTCAATCAGCAATCCGCCGTACAAACCGATTTGCTGGTGCGTCGAAGGGCCGAAGTGATCGTGCGTGAAGACAGTTCGCATGGTGCGGTCTTCGCCTTTGTTATTCAGCAGCGGGTCAGTGTCCCAGCGTTGAATCGTCGTTTGCGCTCCAGTCCAATCCTGACCAGCCGGAGCCTGTCCGAAAACAGCCGGAGCAGGTTTCGGCGTCAGTTTTATTTGAGTCGTGCCTTTGAACTGACTACGTTCGTCGAAGTTGAACAATCCGCCAGAAAGGTTGATGGCGTTGATGCGCCCGCGAACTTCGTCCGGGCTGAAAGTGCCGTCTTCGTAATTCCAGCCGTTGCCTCCGCCATCGGACGAAGTCACGTCGAACTTCACCAGATGAATGTGCTGACCGATGATGTCGGTCGGCGTTCGCACCTGAAAATCATCCAGCTTGTAATAATCGGGAACCAGGTTTGTGTGCCAGAACTGAATGGTTTCGCCGGTATTGGCTCTGAAGAAAAACGGTTGTGGCGGACGCGAACCGTCCAGGTTCTTTTTCACGTCTTCCCACAAACTCATCATTCGTTGCTGGGGGAAATGCCAGCCTTTTTTGTTCAGCACCACGTCGGTTTGAATGACAGCGGCCTGATAGCGGCGAACGTTGTTCACCGAGTTGCCGTTGTCGTCAACGCTGGGGTCGGAAAACGGCGCTCCGTGAGTTGGCGGCAAACCATTCAAAATGAAATTGCCGTTGTCGCCGTCCGGCTGATACGAAGCATGAGTCCGCGTGGCGTGCGCGCGCATCGCCGCTTTTTCGACAGCCGTGCCGGTTTCGGGAAGCTGGAAAGCGACCAAGCCGCCTTCGACCGGCTTGCCCGATTTGTCGTAACGAATGAAGTCTTTGCTGAAATCCCAGCGAGTGTGGAATTCGCGGACGATCTTTCCGCTCAAAACCAGATGACGAGGCAGACCGCCGTCCAGCAGGACTTTTTCGTTTTTGCCGTCCAGTTTCGGCTGGCCTTTGTCGTCTTCTTCCCAGGCGAAATCCAGTGGCGGATGCGGCGCGCGGTGGCCTGACATTCCGGGCACGAAAAACGGAAAACCGGGATTGGCGATATTGCCGGCGGCGTCGGCCAGCACTTCGACTCGGCGACCGTTGTCAATCAACTTTACCGGAGCCGGGGCCGGAGCCATTGCCAAAGTCGGCAGAGGCACGATTGCCGGAATCGGCGTGCCAGCTTCGATTTCGGCGTCGGGGTAAGCGCGGTTAACACCAGCAACCGGGCGGCCATTGGCGTCGAGTTTCGTTCCGGCTTCAAAGGCATCGTGGTTTCGCCAGAGCGCCCACATGCCTCCGGCAAAGTGCGGGTAAAAGTGGCAATGGAAAATCGCGTCGCCTACGACCTGGTTGCGGTTGCCGCTGCCGTTGTAAACCATCTCCGTCGTGAACGAAGTTCCGGGGTTAATCATCTGGCTATCCAGATAATGGCTGTCGTCGCTGTTCGGAGTCCTCAACCATTGATGTGCGTGCAGATGGTGAACGTGGGTAATCGCTCCGCCGGTATGCAGAATGCGGAACTTGACGTGGTCACGAATGTAGCTGTGATAAACGTTCGACGGATCGTCGGGATAAAACGCCTTCGTGGCTTTTGGGCCTCCGCCCGTCGGCTGGAACTGCGGAATCTGCGGCGCGGGAACAGTTGTACCGTTCGGCCCCGGCACAGTGTGGTTGATGGCATTGAAGTATTGTTCGTTTGTGTTCTTCAAACCGTTGGTTGGGGCGGTGACGATCTGGTTCGGAGCATTTGCCGGACGATCAACGACCATTGCCGGATCACCGTTCGCCCACGAACTCAGGAAGAATTCCTCGAATTTCAGATCAACCGAATCCTTGCCGCCCATCGGGCCTACGCCCATTCTGCTGGCGACAACCTCAGCCCCGATACCGGACGCTCCGTAATTGATGGCAAAAGCGTCAACGCCTGCGCCAATCATTCCCGCAAGCCCAGGTTCAAAGAATGCTTCAAATGGCTGAACTGCGGTCAGAACTTCGTGGTAATGAATCGCTATTTCGCGGTAAGGCTGGCGGCGATCCGGCGAAGCAGGGTTCTGATTGAAAGTCGGACTGGTGTCGGAATACTCAAAACGTCCGGCGTTTGGGCCGGTGATGATCGCCGTCAGGTCGGAGTGAACGATTTTGTTGCCGTCGGTCATGCTCAGGATTGGAGTGCCTGCGCGCGGATGACCGTCAGGATAAACGGCTTTGTAATTGACCAGCGGACGTCCATCCAGCGTGAACAAGTGATCGTCAACGACTACGACCGAAGCCGTCTTGATGGTTTTACTGTCCGGAACCGCCGTGCTCAGCGTCCAAACCTGTTGCGGCTTTCCATCAATAATCGTGGTGACTGGCTTGCCCGCAGTGTCGAACTGCCGGGCGATACTCATGCCTGCATTGCCCGGAATGGTAATTGAGTTTTTGCCCGTCACGTCTCCGGTAAAGTAAGACGCCAGCCGCAAATCTTCGTTCGTCACCTGGCTGCGATACCATTCGGCGTTGGCAGGTTGAACCGTCACCGAACCGAACATCCCCGATGGAATTTGCCCGGCCCAGTCGCCAGCCGCGCTGTAAAGCATAAAGGCGCCTTCGGCTTTGGCGTAATAGGTGTAAGTTTTCTGATCTCCCGGCGCGGCGTAAGCATTCTGATTATTTCCCGTGAAAGTCGCGTCGCTGTTGATGTCGCCAACCAGTTCCATTCCTGTAACGTGGGCTCCGGCATGTCGGGTGGCTGAGCCATTAGTCGCGGTTGTTGCCAGCAGGTTGGTGAAATTGATTTGCAGACACTGGCCGACATTGGCACGCAACACAATCGGGCGCGGACGTTTATCCGGTCGCAACATCACCTGACCTGCCTGGCAATGGCCGTCAGCGCAGCTTTTGCCGCTGGAATCAACCACGTCACGCTTCAGCGCGAAGATCATTCCTTGAGGTAAAGCCGTACCAAGCCGGTTGAACATAAACGGCTGATCCAACGCGACAACATCGGCTGTGACCGTGTTGGTCTGGGTGCAAGTTGTCGCTTGCGCGGCAGCTGTGGCCGACAAGGCAGTAAGCAAAAAGAGCAGCCAGAAGCGAGTGAGAATAGTGATGTGCATGTGAATCTCCTTTTGACAGTGTTCAGAGTCGCAAGCGTTCAGAGTACCGCCTTTAGGCGGAAGCGGCGGCTTTAGCTGCCATGGCTCGCAAGCGAGCCGCTTCCGCCTAAAGGCGGTACTCTGAACGCCTGTAC
>JAGNMH010000601.1 GCA_017991275.1 Acidobacteriota bacterium | reverse complement strand
GAGCGACAGCCAGATCACATGGTTTTTGCCGCGCACGACGGTTGTGCCAGCTTTCAGAGGTGGGGAGAAAGGCGCGAAGATTTTGATGACGCTGCAAGAGATTGGCGGCTCGGATTATTACGGGCCGGTCAAATGGCGCGAATCTTCGGACCTCGGCAAAACCTGGAGCGAAATCCGCGACGTGCCGGGTTTCGGCAGGCGGCAGCTTGAAGGCGGAGTCGAGCAAGCCATTTCCGATGTCGTGCCGGAATATCACTCCAAGTCCAAAACCGTGCTGGCCATTGGGCAAACGCTGTTTTACAAAGACGGCAGGTTCTTTACCGACCAGCCTGCGCGTCACATTGTTTACTCTATGCAGGATTCGGCAGGCAATTGGGCGGAGCCGAAAAAGCTGGAATGGGATGATCCGCGAGGCAGTCGAATTTACGTCGCCGGTTGTGCGGAGCGTGTGACGCTGGCGAACGGAGACATCCTGTTGCCTCTGTCGTTTGCGCCGAAAGAGCGGATTGATAATTCCGTAGCCGTAGCGTTGTGTTCGTTCGATGGCCGCAGCTTGAAGATCAAACGGCTGGGCAACGAGCTTCGCAACACGATGAAGCGCGGTTTGCTGGAACCGTCAATTATTCAATTCGGCGACACGTTTTATCTGACGATCCGCGCCGAAGACAATCGCGGGTATGTCGCCGTTTCAAAAGACGGTTTGAACTGGGCGGAACCGCAAACCTGGAAGTGGGACAACGGCGAACCGCTGGAAATGTCCACGACTCAGCAGCACTGGCTGAAGCATTCCGACGGGCTGTATCTGGTTTACATGCGAAAGGCGGCAGAGAACGCGAACGTTATGCGTTGGCGCGCTCCGCTGTATATGGCTTTGGTGGATCAGAAAACCATGCGGCTGGTTCGTTCGACTGAGCGAGTTGTGTTTCCGTTGATTGGCGATGGTATTAACAATCCGACGATGGTTCCGCATTACGGCAACTTCCACACGATGATGCTCAATCGAGATCAATCGCTGATTCTGGCTGGCGAAGTGATTCCGGCAAATTTCCACGGCGATCTTTGGATGGCTAGAGTTTGGTGGACGACGCCGAACCGGTTTGCCACTGGGATGGCTGGCAAATAAATTGCTGATTACAAAAAGGAAGAGGACACTCCGCGCTTTTTTCACAGCAGGCAAAGATGCCTGCGAACCCATACCCCGAATATGACAGACACATTGCGCCGAATTTTGATTGCCGAAGATGACGATGGTGCTCGCATTGCCTTGAAGCTGATGTTGAAGCTGAGCAAGTTCGATGTGGTTGAAGCCACTGATGGCCGCCAGGCTGTTGATAGTGTTTTCAGCAACAAACCCGATTTAGTTTTGATGGATTTGTCCTTGCCAGTGATTGACGGTTTGCAGGCCACACGGGAAATACGAACTCAGCCGGAGTTTCAAAACTTGCCGATCATCTTTGTTACCGGTTACGACCAGCAGGAAGCCATTGACCGCATTCGAGCCAGCGGTGGAACCGATTGCATCAACAAACCCATCGAGTTCGACGATTTGAAGAAGATGATTGAAACTTATCTGGGAAGCAGGCAGGAATAATTTACGGCATTTCTGTCTGCATCCCTCAGATTCTTCAGCCTTTACTCCCTTTGCTTTTTCATCACCAAAGCGTCACCAAAGCATCACCAACGATGTTCGAGGTTTAGCCTTCGTTTCACGCTTTACCCAGTGAGCGGCAATGATCGCAGTCATCGAAGCGTTGAAATTGCGATTACCGCCGTGACTCATTCATAAGTTTCAAACGAGAAGGAGATGAAGGAAAAACTATGAGATCAAATTATCGGCAGCTCAAACAAATGTTTGTCATTTTACTGGCTGGGGTGATTGCTTTTTCAAATTTGACAGCGTCACAGGCGCAAAGCGTACGCCGCCGGGCACCAGAACGCGTGGCTGAAGAAGAGCAGGGGAATCCGTCCGAATTGCATTACCTGCCGCGCTATAACCGGGCGGCGATGGCTCATGACCATCCGCTCGACGGCGGTGAGGGCGTTGGAGCCGAAGCGATTGTTGCGGGTAACAACGCGGAGAATGCGCCGCAAATTCGCGAACATGCCGAGGCTCCCAACTGGAACTCAGCCGCCGGACGCGCCGCCGCCGCCGACCAATTGGCGATTGACCTGCAAGAAGGCGAATCAGGCGACCTGGCAATCGGCATGTCACAAAAACAGTTAAACGTTCTTGGCAATCCTAAATCGGTGATTTTCAACGGTGAAAATGTTTGCACTGTGCCGGATGTGACGATACCCAGTTCAGGTTGTTGCAGTTACACGATTGATGATCAGGTTAACAGTCAGACCATCTGGTACCGCCAGCCTTACCACGTTTTCACAATGGGAACTGACGCTCAGCGCGAACAGGCGGCGCGCAATTTTGCCGACTCAGTGCGAGCCAGCATGCCAATGTTTCTGCCTTATAAAAACAGCCACGTTTATCCGGGCGGCGGCTGGCTGTATGACGGCGGCAACTTTCACGGAGCGATTGATTATTCACGTGACAATGCCCAGGAAGGCGTGGATGCCAGTTTCGGTGTTTACTCCGTGGCAGACGGAACCGTAGTCAGCAAGCTTTGGGATAATCTGATGGGTAACGTCGTTGTCATTGAACACGTTGCTCCCAACGGCGACCGCTATCGCACCACCTACATGCATCTGCGTGACGGGTTCACTGACGATCTGGCCAATGCCAAAGCCATTCCTTCTGGTAGCAAATATGGCTCCGACGGCAAGGTCACGCGTCAGTACAGGTATTACCTGTTTTCGCACAAAGCCAATCCCGATTCACTGTATTGGGGAACCGATAACCAGAAAATCAAAGTAGATGTCGGCGATACAGTACGCGCCGGACAGCAAATTGCCTGGAGCGGCAACACAGGTTACGGCGGCGCTGGCTGGGGTTTGGATGACAGTGGAAATGTGACCAACAAGGCGACGGCAAACAACCATCTGCATTTGATGACCACCGTGCCTGATCCTCGTCCGGCGTTTCCGAATGACTGGGTACAAATTGACCCCTATGGCGTTTATGCCGAAGCGGACACCGATGGCGGTTGTTATGACCTGCTGGACAATACACCTTACGTGCGTTTGTTCGCTCCGTTCTACTCGAATTTCCATAACGTGCCGGCCAATGTCGTGTCGAAGTATTTTGGTTACTATCCTGGAATGGGATATGCCTTGCAGACGCTCAGTATTCACCGTAATGGCAATGAGTTGCTGGCTTCAGGTTCGTTCCAGAGAAATCTGCCTCCGCAATGGAAGGCTCGGTTCTATATGACCGGCGCGGACTTCCAATACTGGTTCGACGAATACCATAGTCAGGGGTTAAGGCCGCGCGAAATTTCAGTAACTCGTGACAGTTTGGGAAATCCGCGGTTCAATGTCATCTGGAAGAAGCGCAACGGTGAAGGTTATTACACGCACTTTGGACTGACCGACGCCGGTTGGTCGCAGAAAGTGACTGAGCACGTGACCAACGGTGGCCTGGTTCTGGAAGAGCACGTGGTTTATGACACGAACAGCGGCGCGCGCCACGCAGGTGTTTTCGTCAGCTCGCCAACCCCGGTAACGTATTCAGTGCATTACCTGAGCGCGCTGACTCTGAACACGCTCTTGCCAATTCTCAAAGCGCAAGGGTACAAACAGACGAACATGGACGTGGAAGAAATCGGCGGCGGACGTACTTACGGCGGCATTTGGCGCAAGATTCCTGGGACTTTTGCGCTGGAATACAACCTGACACCGCAGCAATATCAAAGCGCCTTTGAAGATTACAGCGCCCTTGGGTACAGGCTTTATCGCATTCAAGGTTATTCCGATTCAGACCGCTTCGCAGCAATCTGGACGAAGTAACGCCAACAATTCTTAAGACGATACAAAGACAAAAGCCAGCCGATTTTTCGCCTCAAGTGAAGAATCGGCTGGCTTAGCTTTTTAAGGAGAACCGAGGCGCGGGAAGTCCGGCAACGAGCCTCATTATTACATCACTCAAAACTTTCCCAGTTGACCGCCGCTTCGTCAATACTCAAACTACCTAGCCCGGCATCCAGCGTCGCCATCACACCGAGCGGCAGCGTCAAATTTCCAATGGGGCTGTGACCGCTGGGCAATCCGAACATAACCGGCACTCCCAAATCGGCGGTGCATTCAGCCAGCAC
>JAGNMH010000600.1 GCA_017991275.1 Acidobacteriota bacterium | reverse complement strand
AAAGTTCAAGCCTTCATTACAGGCGCTCGACTGCCCAGCGGCGCCATACCGTTGGATTATTACTCTGGCATCAAACTGCCGCAGGGCTTCGCCACTACAAATGCGAATAACTTTGACCTCGGCACGCTGGACGGTTTCAAGCTCTACCGGCTGCGGCGCGCTTATCAAACAGGTTTCGGCAACCTGCGCGAGTTGCAACTGCCACGTTACGTTCAATTCGGCATCAAGATTTACTTCTAAACAATTTGGGAGTGGAGCGGCTAACAACGCCGCTCCACTCCCATTTAACCAACAAGACTGTTCTTGCTCCCCATACTTTTCGGCGGTGAGCACTCAAAATTATTGGTCTTTGAAATCTGCTGCGGCTATATTGTCCCACGCTAAGACAAAAGCGCACTAAAACCGGATTTATGACGATCTACCGGTTTGGGGACTTGCGATCTGACAAAGCAATTATTGAAGCTGTTTGTTGTGGTTCCTTCCACTACTTTGCTGGGATTTTTCTTTCATTATCTGGCTGATGCCTGTTGACTAAGGCAAGCCGGAATCAGTTCAAAAACTCCATAGATGCGCTCGATTTGTCGTAACGTGGGACAAAAGCCGATATGCGAAAAATAAATCCGAATAATTTCCGTGTGGCGACGCGCGGCACTTCACGTGAAATCAACCGGCTGATCGCGCTGAATTTGGTGCGAACTCATCAACCGATTTCACGCGCCGATCTGGCCAGAATCATGAGCATGCGCCGAGGAGCCGTTAGCTTGATCGTCAACGACCTGCTGGCGGAGAAACTGATTTTGGAGGGCGCAACCGGTGAAAGCCATCGTGGACGCAAACCAACATTTCTGTACATCAACGCTCAGGGGCATTCGGTGGTGGCAGTGGACGTTCGTGTGTCGCGCACTTCTTTGATGGTTACAGATTTCATCGGAAAGCAATTGGTGGCAACCATCAGCTTTCCCACCGAACGCGAACCTGCCCGATTCGTGGCCGACCTGAGCAAGCGAGTTAAAAAACTGATGTCAGAGCACAAGGAATTGGGTGAATGTCTGGGCATAGGCGTGGTCGTTCCGGGAATGGTTGACCGCGCAACCAGCCGGGTGATTAACGCTCCGACGCTGGGTTGGCGAGATGTGGAAATCCTTGAGCGATTGGCTGCCGCGACCGGCCTGGCCGTCAAGGTCGAAAACTCCGGCAAAGCCTGTGCTCTGGCCCAGATGTGGGCTACGCGAAGCGATGCTTCGCACGCGGGCGATGAAGTGTTTGTCAGCGTTTCCGACGGCATAGGCGTTGGCGTCGTCGTCAACGGAGAAATCATGCGTGGGCGACACAACATTGCTGGTGAATTCGGCCATGTCCCATTGAGCATTGATGGTCCTCGTTGCCCGTGCGGAGCGACCGGATGCTGGGAGGCTTACATTTCGAATCTGGCGACGCTTTCACGTTATTTCGGGAAGGATTTGCGTGAAGTGAAACAGACGGCTGATACGGCTTCCTTCACGATCGAAGATTTGATTGTTCGCGCGCGTTCGGGCGATGCCAAGGCTCTGGCCGCAGTGAAAAGCACCGCGCGCTATCTGGGCTTGGGAATGGCTTCAATCGTCAACGCGATTGATCCCGGACGAATTTATATCGGTGGTGAAATCACGTCCGCCTGGGATTTGATCGAAGCGGATGTGAGGGCTGCGCTGGCTGAACGCGCGCTGTCGCCCGATGCCGCTAAAACTGAAATCCGCATAGTCTCGACCAACGAACAACCACGATTAAGAGGCGCAGCGGCGCTGTTTACCGCCCCGGCATTCGCGGCTCCGGCTGTGGCTTGAGCTTGTGATAGTCGCATTCGACAGGGGTTATGACTTCAATGCCTATGACTTCGACAAAAGAAATTGCCAGTCCCAAACATCACTGGGACTGGGCAAATGTTCCGATAGAAAACCTGGCTGTCGGAATTGAACGACAAATGATTGTTGGAGACCGTTTGATGGTTTGCCGCTTGCGCTTTGCCGCAAACGTAGTGACACCGCCACACGATCACCCGCACGAACAATTGACCTTGGTGGAAAGCGGCCAAGTCCGCTTTCTGATCGGAGATGAAACGCGAATCGCCAAAGCGGGCGACGTGCTTCACTTCCCTTCCGGTTGCTGGCATGGGGCAACAATGCTGGACGAAGAGGTCGTTCTGATAGACATCTTCACTCCGTTGCGCGAAGACCTGCTGGCTACCGCACAATCTTGAAGCTACCGGAAAAGCCCGATGGCTTCCGCACATCACTAAATAGCTGGGCTGAAAACAAGTCAGGGCGCTCACTATTCGAGCCGCTGAAGCAACTGACTGAAAATAATCAATTTCGCATTTCACGCTTCGTAACATCAATCAAGCTGCACTTCGCCAATAACCAGAGTGAAGCACAGCTAAAATCCTTTGAAGGAGAAAGAAATGGACTTCAAAACAAAAAGCCCGGTTCCGGCACTATTTACTTTGATGCTTGGAATGCTGCTTATGGCATCAACTGCATTCGCGCAAGAAGCGCGCGGCACAATCAACGGCAAAGTTCTGGACGCCAATCAAGCCGCTGTCCCAGGCGCGTCGGTAAAAATCATGAACACAGCCATGGGAACGACCGTCTCTGCGCAAACAAACGACACAGGTTTGTACCAGGCGCTGTATCTGTTGCCCGGCACTTACCAAATCACTGTCGAAGTCAGAGGGTTCAAAAAGTATGTCCGTGACGGAATAGTGGTGCGTGTTAATGACAACATCGAAATTGATGTCTCTCTTGAGGTTGGCAATGTCGGCGAAACCGTCACGGTAACCGCCGATGCGTCTGGCTTGGAGACGACTTCGGGTTCGATGGGACAGGTGATTGATTCGCGCCGAGTGGCGGAACTGCCTATTCCACACGGCGACCCATTCAAATTGATGGGATTGGCGGCGGGCGTTTCGTTCTCACGCGACCCGCGTCTGGATCGCCCGTTTGAACCGACGCACATTGTCGGCTACTCGATTGACGGCACGCGGGCAAACCGCAGCGACGTCACCATTGACGGCGTCCCAAGCACTTCAACCGCCAATGCAGGCGAAGTAATCGCTTCCTTTGTGCCGCCTCAAGACCTGGTGCAGGAATTCAAGGTGCAGACCGCAACTTTTGACGCCCAGTTCGGCAACACCGAAGGCGGCGTAACCAACCTGAGCATCAAGTCAGGCTCGAATAATTTCCACGGCACTGCTTACTGGACAAAAATGCCGCCGGGACTGTTTGCCAACGATTTTTTTGCCAACAAGGCGGGACAGGCTCGACCTGATTTCACCTACACCCGATGGGGCGGAACCGTCGGAGGCCCGGTGCGAATCCCGAAAATCTACAACGGTCGCAACCGCACATTTTTCATGTACGGCATCGAAGGCATTCCTGAAGCACGTCCGCGCAACAACGGCACGTTCAACATCCCGACACAGAAAATGCGAAGCGGCGATTTCTCGGAATTGCTGGCGGCAAATTCCGGCTATCAAATTTACAACCCGTTCACGGCCAGACGTGATGGCAGTCGCATTCGGCGTGATCCATTCGTGGGAAACATAATCCCGGCAAATATGATCAACCCGATTGCCAAAAAATTCGTTGACAGCTATCTGCCTTTGCCGACCAGCCAGGGAAATGCAGACGGGACTGGTAACTTTGCGCAACCCGATTTGGTGGAAAATATCAAATACCTTTCGAATACGATCCGCATTGACCATGTCGTCAACGACAAGCATCGCATCTTCGGGCGTGGCAGTTGGTATAACCGGGACAGCGATTACAACAACTATTACAAGAATATCGCCACAGGAAACACGTTCCTTTTCAAATCGCGCCAAGGCGCATTCGACCATGTTTGGACGATCTCGCCGACGATGGTTTTGAACAATCGTTACGGTTACAACCGGTTTATCCGTGGCACGGATTCAAATCCTGGTAACATCGGTTTCGATCTGGCCAGCCTGGGCTTCCCATCCTATTTCAACAGCCTGATTCCTGAAGACATACGGCGCTTCCCGCGCTTTGACATCAATCAGTATCAGGGCACGGCAGTAGGCGGCGAATTGCGCCCGACCGACACGCATTCTTTCAATTCCACAATGAACCAGGCGCTGGGAGCGCATTCGGTCAAATACGGCGTGGAGTTCCGCTCGTACCGCGAGACGGATAAATTCTTCGGCAACAACCAGACTGGTCAG
>JAGNMH010000599.1 GCA_017991275.1 Acidobacteriota bacterium | reverse complement strand
ACATATTTGAACGCACGCATGTCGGCGGAGGTCTGGCTCAAATCGTGCCTCACACAATCGAAGGCGGGTTTGAAGTTTGCGGCCTGAGTATCACTCCGTTTCAAGTGATTCACGGCAAATTGCCGGTGACTGGTTTTCGATTCAGCGACGGGAAAAACGATGTTGCCTTTATCACCGATTGCAATTTTATCCCTGAAGAATCGTTGGCCAAACTTCACGGGCTTGATTTGCTGATAATTGACGCTTTGCGATTCAAACCGCATGTTACTCATCTTCATCTGGATCAAACGCTGAATTACATTGCCGAACTGAAACCGCGTTGCGCTTTGCTTACGCACATGGGACATGATTTTAAGCATTCGGAACTTTGCCGGATTTTGCCTGAAGGCGTTGAACCGGCTTACGACGGATTGAGGATTGAACTTTAGCTCACAGTTGACAGTTCACGGTTCACAGCTTTTCACTGACCGCGAACTGAGAACTGCGAACCGCGAACTGTTACATGAAAATCTTTCACGGTATTGAACAAGCTGAAATCAGTCGCCCGACGGTTTTGACGTTGGGAGTTTTCGACGGCTTGCACCTGGGACACCAGGCGATTGTCCGCACTGTTGTCGAAAGAGCTTTGCTGACGGATTCCACTCCGACACTGATTACTTTCGATCCTCATCCGCGCCAATTGCTGAAACCCGAAACAGCGCCGCCGCTACTGCAAACCTTCAATCAAAAAGCCGAAGGACTGAGGCTGCTGGGCATTCAGCAAATCATAGTTTTGGAATTCAACCAGCAACTGGCCGCGCTTTCAGCCGAAGAGTTCGTCAAAAAGTTTATCGTCAACGGGTTAAAAGCGCGCGAGGTTTATCTGGGCAAAGGTTTTGCTTTCGGCAATCAACGGCGTGGCAATATCGAATTGTTACAACAACTTAGCCAGCGGTTCGGCTTTCAGGCAGCCGAAGTTCCCGAAGTTCGTTCGAAAAGCCACCGCATTAGTTCGACAATGGTGCGAATGTTGCTGAAAGCCGGGCGAGTGAACGTTGCACGGCAAATGCTTGGCCGGCCTTACGGAATCGAAGGCACAGTCATTCGTGGCCACGGCATTGGTCGCCAACTGCTTTTCCCCACAGCCAATCTGGAGCTTCAAAATCGCGTGCTGCCAACCGACGGCGTTTACGTCACGCTGGCGAACGTTGACGGCGTCTGGTGGCGCAGCGTCACCAACATCGGCAAACGCCCGACCTTCGGCGGCGAGCTTGAATCGAAAGTCGAAACTCACTTGATTGATTTCGATCAGGATTTGTACGACCAGACGATCCGGGTTCGCGTGCTGCATCGGTTACGCGGAGAAAAGAAATTTTCAGGAGTGGATGAACTTCGCGCCCAGATTACCCGCGACCGCGACCGCGCGATTCGGTATTTCAATTCCAATTTTGCTCGTCGCAACTTAACCTTTACTTGATTCGTATATCCCCGCGTTAAGCTGGCAGGATATTTTCTGCTGGAACCTGTGACTCCCAATTCAAGGAATTACGTTTAAGGGGGAAAATGGCAATAACAGTTAAAGAGGTCGAGCCGCAGATTTTGACCAACGGCAACACGTCGCTTCTGACCGGTCAGCCGCAATTGCTGGGAGTGGCTCCGGCGGTCAATGTCGCTCATTACGATCCGGCTGCCAAAATCAAAGGTAACGGCATTCGCGGGTGGTTTCGCGCTGCGCGCATCATTTGGACTTTCACGCTCTATCATCTGTTTGTTTACGCCTATCATCGCGGCTGGTTCGTGGGCAAAAAGGATGAATCCGAAGAAAAGCATCTGCAATGGCAGGCCGAATGGCTCAGCCGACAGCTTCTGAAACTCGGCCCGACATTCATCAAGATCGGCCAGTCGGTTTCCACGCGCGCCGATTTGCTGCCGCTGGCTTACATCAAAGAGTTGAGCAAGTTGCAAGACAACGTTCCTGCTTTTCCGAACGAAGTGGCGATGCAAATCATCGAACGCGAGCTTGGTAAACCGATTGACGTGTTGTTTGCCGAAATCGAATCGGAGCCAATTGCCGCTGCTTCGCTTGGGCAGGTTTACCAGGCGCGACTTCATTCCGGCGAAACCGTAGCCGTCAAGGTTCAACGGCCTGACCTGGCCAAAACCATTAACTTCGACATTGCCGTTCTGCGCCAGATTGCTCAGTTCATGATGCGCTTTCCTCAGGTCATTCGCGGCATTGATTGGGAAGGTATTCTGGGTGAATTCGCCACTGTAATTTTTGAAGAGATGGATTACGTTCAGGAAGGTCAGAACGCTGAAACCTTCCGCGCGAACTTTCGCAAATGGCCTGAAGTTTACGTGCCAACGATTTACTGGTCGCATTCCAGCCCGCGTGTGCTGACGATGGAATTTATCGGAGGGTTGAAAGTTCTGGAACTGGATGGACTGCGTCAGCGCGGCATCAACCCGCCGGATGTCATCAAGCTGATTGCGCGTACTTACCTGAAGCAATTGCTGGAAGACGGCTACTTTCATGCCGATCCGCATCCGGGCAATTTGCGAGTTATGGACGATGGGCGAATGGCTTTTTTCGACTTTGGAATGGTCGGACGCATCACTCCCAAGTTGCAAAGCCAGTTGATTGACGCTTTCTTCCACATCGTCGAAAAAGACGTTAAGGGACTGACACAGGATTTGATTAACCTGCAATTTCTGGCCCCGACAATAGATCAGGAAGTCATCAAACCGGTCGTCGAAAAACTCTTCACCGATTACTTCAACCTGAAGCTGGGCGAGATTCGGTTCAAGGAATTGACTTACGAACTGGCCGAAGTCATTTACGAATATCCGTTCCGCATTCCCTCGCATTTCACTTACGTGATGCGAGCGATCATGACTCTGGAAGGCATTGGCATTGCGATGGATCCGAATTTCAACTTTTTCGATGTCGCCAAGCCTTTCGCCAAAGAGTTCATGATCCGCCGCGAAGGCAAAACCTTCCGCGATCTGATCGTACGCAAACTGATTTACGGCGAAGAAGGCGAAATCCAGTGGGGCAAGATGTGGAAGCTGGCCAAAATCGCCATCAAAAGTTACTGGGACGAATTCGTGGCCAAAGCTTCAGGGGTGACGGGATAAAGGTGCGGTACCCCGACCGTGAGGAAGAGGGCATTTACAGATGAACAAGAACTTTGATGGAAAAGTCGTTTTGATAACCGGAGCGGCTCGTGGAATTGGCCGAGTCATTGCCGAGCAGTTTGCCGAAAATGGAGCGCGTGTTGCGCTCCATTTTCATTCCAACCGCAAAGCCGCCGAAAAAACTTTTGAATCGTTGGCTGGTGGTTCTCACTCTTTGCACCAAGCCGACATCACAGATGCCGACCAAGCCAGCCAACTGGTCGAAGCAGTCATTCGTCAACATAGCCGCCTGGACATTCTGGTCAACAACGCCGCCATTTTCGAAGCTCATCCGATTTGCAAAACCAGTTACGAAGATTGGCAGGCATCCTGGCAACGAACTCTGAACACGAATTTGATCGGAGCGGCAAACCTAAGCTTTTGCGCCGCTCAGCAGATGATTCAGCAGGGAAGCGGGCGGATCGTCAACATCTCTTCGCGTGGAGCCTTTCGCGGAGAACCTGACGCTCCCGCTTATGGAGCGAGCAAAGCCGCGTTGAACGCGATGAGCCAATCGCTGGCTCAGGCTTTGGCTCCGCACAACATCTTTGTTTACGTTGTAGCGCCTGGCTTCGTCGAAACCGAACGAGTCGCTTATCGCCTGGACGGAGCGGAAGGCGAAGGTATTCGCAATCAAAGTCCTCTGAAGCGAGTCGCCAAACCCGAAGAAGTCGCCAAAACTGTTTTGTTCCTGGCTTCCGAAGGAACGGAGTTTTTGACCGGTGGCATCGTGGACGTAAACGGCGCTTCTTACCTGCGGTCTTAGCCTCATCTTCTCCATTGCCGACCGGATGAAAGCCGGAGTATTCTGATGTTGAAATCAAACAGTTGAGAGGAAGTACCTATGAACGTAACGCTTCAAGAACAAATAGCGCCGGACATTGCACAAGCCATCCGCACTCTGGCTTCGGCTCACGGTCAGTCAGTAAATGATTATCTACGCAACTTACTGGGGTTGAATACCGAGAGAAGAGTTGAGTTGGGTTCCGGTGAAGAGAGCGAAGGAAAACCGCTTGTGGAATTATTGCAGGGGCTTACAGGCGTGGTTGATAGCAGCGTTCCTGACC
>JAGNMH010000598.1 GCA_017991275.1 Acidobacteriota bacterium | reverse complement strand
CCAGGTCAGCGCCACGCGAGGATCGTCCAACGCATTCGACCCAATGCCACTGGCCGCGCGCTCGCTGTTCAAGTAAGCATCAAGCTTGTGTTCGGACAGATTCAGGCTGCGCCACTCCGCGGAAGTCGCCTCACCAAGCAGAAACCAACAGGCGCAGGCATCATCGGCAATCAATTGCGGCGCGCCTACGCGAGCAAAATCATGGTAACGCGAATCAGGAATTTCGATGGCGCAGTGCAGCGATTCAACAGCCGCCAGCACTTCTTCAACGCTGTAAGCTTCAACCCGCTTTGGCAACGATTGGCCGAATCGGAAAGTAAATTCGGCTTCGGCCACGCGCATCAGGTTTCCGCTGAGCGAAATGTTTGCGCCACCTGCCAACACGCGATTCGCCAACAACCGCCCGGCCAACGGGCCGTCTACGCCAATGTGTTTTTGCCCGGCCAAACTGGTTGCGGCAATCTTCCAACCGCTGACCGATTGCCCGGACAGCCGCGCCAACTCCGCCTGAATCGCATAAGCTTCGGCCCGATTCGCAGGCCGACATTCCGCAGGCAATTCGTCCAGGCGCGTTGCTTCGTTCCAATGCCGCCAGATTGTTTGCGCGGCGGTTTGAATTGAGGATTGATTCATATCGCGTTCAGTGTCCGGGCGAGTACCTCAGCCCAAAGCCGAATTTATACAGCGGCGTTTTAGAGTCATAAGGCGTGTCTTCGGCCTGCGCTTTAACTTCAGTCATCGAAGACGGCAATTCAAACGGTAACTTGCCTTGCGGCGCGGCCTTGCCTGTCAGCACATCAAACAACGCGGCATCGCTGACTCCGAAATTGCCCAACAAGGCCGCAACCTTGTCTTTGACGTTCGTCAAAATTGCCGGACGATCCAGATAGACCGTAACAACCGTCGGCGCTTTCGCACTAGCGGATTTGATGGCTTCGTAATCTGGGTTGCCGTCTTTGAACCCCAAATCGCCTTCGTGCATGCGCGAGCCGAAAAAGTAATTCGGATGCAAACGCTCAAACGGCGCAGTCGCGCGAATCAGCGCCAAGTCTGCGTTTTCCGGCTTGTCCACCACCGTGAAACCGTAATCGCGCGCAGCTTGCGGATTGATTTGGTAAAGGTAGAGCTTCTTGATTTTGCCGTTCAGCGGCAGCGTATTGTTTTTGTTTTCCAGCAACACCAGCGCGCGGCGTTGCGCGTCCATCGCTTCTTTCACGAATGCCGCGCTGCCCGCGACGGCTTCGGTTTGAGCAACTTCGACGTAAGGATTCTCGAACAAGCCCTGTTGAAATTTTTGCAGCATGATGCGGTAGGCAGATTCCGCCAGTCTGGCTTCGGTCAGCTTTCCGGCTTTGACCGCTTCGACCAGAATTTGTGAATCTTCGGAGCCGCCGATTTGATCCAGGCCTGCATTGACGCCTTTGACGAAGCGTTCGGCGCGCGTCAGGTTTTCGACGCCCCACGGCATGCCTATGGTCGCCGGAGTCGGTTGTTGTCCCGGCGGCATGCCTTCCACGCAAGGGCCTGTGCAATCGTTCGTAATCGCCCAATCGCTGACAATCACGCCGTTGAATTTGTAACGACCGCGCAATTCTTCGGTCAGTAATTGTTTGTTGAATCCCGCGCCGACCGGCTCCAGCGGTTGGCCGTTCAACTTGACGTCACGCAAAATCGGATACGTAGGCATGACGCCCGCCACATTCGCCGCAAACGCGCCGGTGAACGGGATGATGTGATAAGCCAAATTGTTTTTCGGAAAGACAGAGTATTTGCCATAGGCCGAATGCCCGTCGAAGCCTTCGGGTTGCGCGCCATACCCCACCCAATGTTTGACCACGGTGATGACGCTGCCTTTGTTCAGACCGTTTGCGCCGTTTTGAAACCCGGTGATGTAAGCCTGCACCATTCGTTTCGCCAATTGTGCGTCTTCGCCAAACGTGCCGGTGATGCGGCTCCAGCGCGGTTCGGTGGCAAGGTCGGCTTGCGGCGACAAAGCCATGTGAATGCCGACGGCGCGATATTCCTGCCGCGCGATTTCGCCGAACCGCTGCATCAACGCGGCATCGCCCACCGCCGCGAAGCCCAGTGTTTCAGGCCATTGCGTGAATCCATTACCGCTGGAAGACGTGCCCAGCGTGTATTGAAAATGATGGCGAGGATCGGTGCTGATTGTCAGCGGAATGCCCAGACGCGAGGCTTCGGCCAGTTCCTGCAATTTGTTGTTTTCTTCGGCTATCTGGCGCGGCGCGGCTTGCAGTCGAGTAATAAAGCTGTTGACCTGGGATTCGTAGATGAGTTTGCGAATCGGTTCCAGGTCATAGCTGCCGCCGAATCCAACCGCCCCCATTTGTCCACCTGTGCGTAATGTGCCGTGCATCATTGCGCCTGCTTTTTCCGCCAGCGTCATTTGCGCCACCAAGTCTTTGGCTCGAGCTTGGGGCGTCTGCCGCCAGTCTTCGTAAACATCCAGCTTCCCGTTCTTGTTCAGGTCTTTGAACTGCAAACCTTCCAGTCGCAGGATCGGCGCGCTGCGGGCGTTGACCAGGGGCTGTTGCCGCGAAGAAGTCGTTTGGGAAATGACCGGTAAAACAAGCAAAAGAAGTAGAAAAAAGATTCTCATAGATGTGTTCCTAAAATTGCCTGTACTTAACTCAAAAGGCGAGTTTGATTGTCACGTGGCGTTTGTCCGCATCCGTCACGCCGTCGCAGGATTCAGGTTCGGCTTTGAAGTTGACGATGACTGAACTTGGCGGCAAGCCCAACCCTGTCAAAATCTCGCCGACTTTCCGGGCGCGCATTTCCGCGATTGAGGATTTCTCAATCAACTGCTGCCCGTTCGACAGCAACGTTGTGGCGCGATAACCGATCACTTCAACTTTGACTGCCTTGACCGCTTTTGCGATGCGGGCAGCTTCGCCGACGATCCGCGTCGTGTGGAATGTCAGGTAATCGCTGTCGAAGTCGAACGGGATGACAAATTCACGTTGCGACGTGTCAGTGCCCGCTTGCCGCATCGCTTCGGTGAAGCGTCGCGCCGGAGCGGTTGGAGCTTCAATCCCGTCTTCTGCCGGCAGCAAAGTATTGCAGCCGCGATTGAGTTCCTGCATCACCGAAACCCGCACAGGTCTAAGCGGAATGCCTCCGCAAATTCGCGGTTCATTCGTCACTGTTCCTTCGATCAAAGCTTCGTGGTTTAACTGCGGCGGGTAAAACTCCGAGGCGCTGCTGCCTTGCAAGCCCAGGAAATACAATTCGCCTTCGTATTCGGCCAACCAACATGGCAACGTTTTGGTATCGCGCACAATTGGGCAGGCGATGAAGTTGCGACGATTGGCGGGCGGCTTGTCGCGTTGAACAGCCTCGCCTCCATTCGCAAATAGCAGCGTGCCGGCAGCCAAAAATACATTCAATGCTTTACGCATAATTCCTCTCACAGCACACTCAGAAAGTTTTCCAAATCCTGTTTTTCCTGTTCAGTCAGTTTCATGTCGAAGCGGCGGTCGTAAAAGTCCACCAGCTCCCGTAAGTTTTTTGCCGAACCGTTTGAAAAGTACGGCGCACGCGCAGCCAGTCCGCGGAACTGCCCCATGACTATGGAGCCTATGTCCGCGCATTTACCTGTAATCAAAGCTCGGCCAGGATCGGTCGAGTAAATCACGCGACCAAGATAAGGATGCGGCGGAGCGGATTTGTCGCAGGTTAGTTTGAAAACCGGCAGTTCGGCTTTGTCGCTGAATACGGCTGGTTCCGTCCAGGTCGGATAATTAGTCGTGCCCACATCCACCCAACCCGGCGCCAGGTCTTGGCCGGTCATTTGTGTGTTGTGACAGGTCGCGCAGCTTCGTTTGATCGGATTGCCCAAACCTATGGAATTGATGTGCGCGGCGTCACGAATCCAGAACTGGCGGAACATAAACACGTCGTTGCCGCGCGCCACCGAAGCGCGAAACTCGCGCTGGGCGGAGGTCAATTCTTTGGGCATGGCTTCGAGCTTTTTCCAACTGTCGAACAAACGGAAAACCGGATCGCGGTCGTTGTTGGCCAGCACGTGAACCTTGCCATCGGCCATCGCTCGCGGCCCCAAACCAATCGGGCCGCCGGTTTCGACCAAACTGCCGCCCCATCGGTCAAAGCTTTGAGCAACGTAAACCTGATTTTCAAAGGCGATGATTTCCCGCATCTCGTCGTGCGGAAGTTGGCCTTGTCGTCCTTCTTGATGATCCCTGTAAGCGCCAAAG
>JAGNMH010000597.1 GCA_017991275.1 Acidobacteriota bacterium | reverse complement strand
GTTTCAGCGTCGCGAAGTCCCTGTCGAAACGGCAGTTACCTTTATCAACACGCCTAAAGATGGAATTCAAACCGATGTCGTCGCACACATAGAAGCTTCAGCTTTGAATTTCAGTCAGGTGGGCGACCGTTATCTTGCCAGACTGGATTTGGTGGGAGTGATTTACAAGGAAGACGGCAAATCCGACCAGAACTTTGTTGAGACACTGAACATGAATCTGCGGCAAAGCTCGTACGACGAGGCGGTCAAAAATGGCATCACTTACGTCAAACACCTTTCGTTGAAACCCGGCTATTACCAGTTGCGATTGGTCGCCCGCGATGATGGCGGAGCGCAAATCGGCACTGCTTCAAACTGGTTTGATATTCCCGACCTCAACCAAAAACAACTGACGCTGAGCAGTATCTTTTTCCCGGTGCCAGGCCAAATAGGTGAATCAGCGACTGACCCGGATAAGAAAGCCGATGACAAACCCAAGCAGCAGGCTTCAGGGCGGCCCGCGATTGTTTACCGCCGATTCAAAATCGGCACCAGCTTCGATTTCCTGATCTTCGCTTACAACTCTGTTGCTGATGCCAAAGGTAAAACCGATCTGGCTATCCAAACTCAGATTTATTCCGGCAACAAACTGATACTGGCCACACCGCTGAAAAACTTTATGACCGACAGCCAACAACCTGCGCAAGACCCTCAGTCCAGCCAATCTACCCAGGCTCAAACTGCTCAAAATCAGGCAGGACTGGCTTATATGGCGCGATTCACTTTGGACAAATTCGAGCCGGGCGAGTACGAATTGCGACTGGTTGTCATTGACCGTAACGTCAAAGCCAGCGCCAAACGCTCAATCAACTTTACTGTGGAACAATAGGTCAAAGAGGCAGGAATTCAACTCTGTCAGCCATGTCTTCAGGTTCGTAGGCTTTCGCAATCAACTCAAGGTCTGTCACGCATTGACCAATGCTGACTTCAAGTTGGTGGGCATATACGACGCCACTGAAAGTACCGCCGCGCTGTTGCCTCAACGTCGCTTCACGCAAAAAGTCCGCGTCTCGCGTAAAAATCACTCGTCCCGATGCAGTAGCTCGATCAAGCAGTTTGTCGTCTTCAAGCCGCGTCGTGCCATCTTCTTGAGCTGTCATCACGTCAATGCCTCGCAACCGCAGCCCCGACGTAATCGCAAAAGGAACATGCACATCCATATACAAACTGATGCTCATGGTCGCAATCCCAGTGAACGCAGCCGAGCACGCCCTGGGGAATCTTTGGCAGCATCGGCCATCGAACGAACTTCGTTCAACTGCCGTATGACTTCGTTGTCGAATTCAATTTGATGGTCGTAATAATAAGCCAGCGCCGAGTGAATTTGCGCCATTGAAAGGTGTGGATTCTGAAAATGAATCTCTTCGGGACTCCAGCCGTAAGCCAGCTTATCCAGCACGATTTCGATCACTTTGACGTTGGCTTCGGCTACCCAGGCGACGCCTCGCTCGTCAAGCTCAATATGTTCGATTGCTGTGATGGTCATACTCAAAACTCCTCAAGCAGACGCATTATGAACCGCTGAATGACTTTTGACGATGGCGGCAATTGCTCGTAACTCCGCCACCATTCCGCGAAACATATCGAACAACAGAGCCTGTGGCCCATCGCACAAAGCGCGTTCCGGGTAAGGATGAATGTCCACCAGAATGCCGTCTGCTCCGACCGCGATTGCTGCGCGAGACATTGGGATGACGGTTTCACGGTTGCCCGTGCTGTGGCTGGGATCGAAGATGATCGGCAGATGCGACAACCGCTGCACCGCCGGAATTACAGACAAATCCGGCGTGAAGCGCGAATGGCTGCCAAAAGTCCGCACGCCGCGTTCACACAAAATTACCTGATAGTTGCCTTCGGACATAACGTATTCGCCCGCCAGCAGAAACTCTTCCAGTGTCGAAGACATTCCGCGTTTCAGCAAAATCGGTTTGCGAGCCTGACCTGCGCGGCGCAGCAAGCTGAAGTTCTGTGAATTGCGAGTGCCGATCTGAATCACGTCTGCGTACTGTTCGCACAAATCCAGCGCCGGTTCGTCTACGGCTTCGGTGACGATTCGCAACCCGAATTCGTCGCGCACATCGGCCAGAATCTTCAATCCTTCTTCGGCCAAGCCCTGAAAGGCATAAGGCGAAGTGCGCGGTTTGAAAGCTCCGCCGCGAAACCATTTGCAGCCCATTTCGGCTACGACTTGCGCGGTCAGTCGAGTCTGTTCGCGCGATTCAACGGCGCAAACTCCGGCTATGATCGCGGGTTCATCACCACCAATTTCGGCTTCACCAATTTTGATGACGGACTTGTCGTGCTTCAGATCACGGCCAACCAGTTTGTACGGCTTGGTGACGCGAACGCATTCGGCTACGCCGGGCAGGTCGGCAAACGGATCAGTCGGCACTGAACCATCATTGCCCGTCAACCCAATCGCCGTGCGATTCGCCCCCGGCATCGGATGAGCTTTGAAGCCCAAGGATTCAATTGTTTCGACTACGCGCCGAATGTCGCTCCCGGTCGCGTCAGATTTCATTACGATTAGCATGGATTTGACTCAAGTCTAGCTTCTATGTGTGTTTCTGCCTACATTGAAACCATTAAGGTTTTAAGAACCAAATATCAAACAATCTTGTCGCTCTTTTCCAAATTATGGCGTGCGCAAAGTAATTGAACATTTTCAACCATCAGGGATGTGCCTCCTTTAGAAAAAGGAAGTATGTGATCGAAGTGCAACTCATCTTCAGCTTGGCAAACGACGCATTTACCTTTATCCCGCGCCCAAACTTGCAACTTCACGGATGTAGGAATGATTCGTCGCCTCTCCGGGTTAACAGAAGCTGGTACAGAAAAGTCCTCTTCTCCTTCAACAGCAATTAACTTGAAGCTGAATACCAACCGTTTGCCATCAGATGCTTTCCAAGCGTCTATCAAATGAAAAACTCCGTTGTATGACCATATACCATCTCGAAGTTTTTCATAAACTCTCACTCTTTCCGCCATTCGCTCGTGACTCTTATAAGCATTAGCTGCGAGAAAGAATTTTCCGTTTTGCGTCAACTTGTTAGTAGACGTCCTTTCGGGTTGATCAATGCTTTTGGGATCAGTACACAACTGATTACGCGGTATGTCGTGCCCTTCATAAATCAACGTTGATCCATCGTCCTCAAGACGATCTTGATACGGCGCGTTAGGTCTCAACGACATTAAAATTACTGAGTGGGAGCCACCCAATCCAAAATTCATTCCTCGCTGAAGACTCACCCCTTCACGACGACACATTTCAAGATATGAAATGATTTCGTTAGCCATATGAGTTTACTGATTCCTAAGTTTTAACGGCCTTCGCTGGGGCTTGAGATGACAAGTTTTGAATCACTGCGCCGTCCAGCCGCCATCCACAAACAGTGAGCTGCCAGTGACGTAACCAGCCGCATCCGAAGCCAAAAACACGACGGCTCCGGCGATTTCGTGGAGTTCGCCCCAACGGCCAGCCGGGATGCGCGACACGAAGTCTTGATACTTTGCCGGATCGTTCAGCAGTTGCCGGTTCATGTCCGTGGCGAACGGCCCCGGACAAATCGCGTTGACCGTCACGCCTTTGTTGGCCCATTCCAGCGCCAGAGTTTTCGTCATCCCGATAACCGCAGCCTTTGACGAAGCGTAAGGCGAACGACCGGGCAGCGAAATCACGGACATAATCGAACCCAGATTAATGACTCTGCCCCAGCCGCGTTCGGCCATTGCCGGGCCAAAGGCTCGCGTGCAAAGAAACGGCCCTTTGACGTTGGCGGCCATGACGGCGTCCCAATCGGCTTCGGTTAAGTCCTGAATCGCTCCGCGAATGTTGATTCCGGCGTTGTTGACCAGAATGTCCACCGCGCCAAAGCCGGATTCGATTTCGGCTTTCAGACGATCAACGTCGGCGGCGATGGTCATATCAGCCTGGAACGCGGCGGTGCGGCGGCCAGTGGCTGCGGCGATTTCCGCGGCGGCTTGCTGGCAATCGCTGAGCGTGCGGCTGGCGATGGCGACATCGGCTCCGGCTTCAGCCAAAGCTTCGGACATCACGCGGCCAAGCCCTTTAGCTCCGCCAGTGACCAGCGCGCGGCGGCCTTCGAGTTTGAACAGATCAAAGATGGTTTTGTTTGTGTTGTCGTTTAGTTTCATAGCTTGAATGTTGGTTAGGGAATTTCCGCTTGCTGACGCGTGCG
>JAGNMH010000596.1 GCA_017991275.1 Acidobacteriota bacterium | reverse complement strand
AGCTTTGCTGGCCTGGATCAAAGAACAGCAACCCGAAGTCGAAGGCAAAATCTGCGTGGATACTGCGCCGATGATGGATAAAGCCTGGGCAGTGCGCGCCGGAATCGGCTGGCTGGGAAAACACACCAACGTCATCACCAAAGAATTCGGCTCGTGGGTGTTTCTAGGCGAACTGCTGCTTTCGGTTGAACTGGAATACGACTCATTCATCGAACCCGACCATTGCGGCAAATGCACAGCCTGCATTGATGCCTGCCCGACGGCGGCCATCATCGCGCCGTATCAACTGGACGCAACGCGCTGTATCTCTTACGGCACGATTGAACTGCGCGAGCCGGAGTTGCCGGAACCAATCAAATCCAATCTGGAAGGCTGGGTTTTTGGCTGCGACATTTGTCAGGACGTTTGTCCGTGGTCGAGGTTTTCCAAACAGAGCAGGGAAGAACGCTTTGCTCCGCGCGAAGGATTGGTCGAACCGAAGCTGCAAGAACTGATCGAAATGTCGCAGGAAGAGTTTTCGGCTCGCTTTCGCAAAAGCCCGATCAAGCGCGCAAAGCTGACCGGACTGAAGCGCAACGCAACAGCAGCAAAGCTTGCCGACTGATCGAAAAAGCCCGCGACAGTTATTCGCTGCCGACTCTAAATTTCGCGCCGTCGTAAAGTTCAAAAATCCGTTCACGGCTGTTGGTCAGATCAGGCGTCGCTCCCAGAATTTCGCAACACGCCGCTCCGCAAGCGTTGGCCAGTTTCAGCGTGTCCTTCCACTCCAACCCGTAATGCAATCCGGCAATCAGCCCTCCGAAAAAGGCATCGCCTGCGCCTGTCGAATCAATCGCTTTGACCGGATAAGACGCCACGTGGGCATTTAGAGCTTCTGGCAATCCATCCGAAGCAATCGCGCATCCGGCGTCGCCGTCGGTGATGATGACGGCTTTGGCTTTGTAACGTTCACGCAGAATTTGCGCTGCTCGCAATGCGTCGCTTTCGCCTGTGATTTCCAGCACGGCGGCTTTGGAAGGTTTGATGTAATCGGCCAGGCTCAGCGCGCGTTCAAAGTCTTCGGCAGTGCCAAGCGAAACGAGTGCGTCGCTGCGCGGGATGTCTACGTCCAGGGCGGTGGCGACTCCGGCTTCGCGGGCGATTTGCAGAACGGCTACGACGGCGTCCAGCGGCAGTTGGCAGATTTCGGTCGAAACCATTTTTGAGCCGCGAATGTAATCGGCGTGTTCGGCGCGAATGTAATCGCCAGTTGTTTCAGCCGTCGCAGCCAAACCCATGTAAGCCGCGCGCGCTCCGCCCGGAGCAATGAAGATGTGCGCGAACGAAGAGGCCGCGCCGTCCAACGTGATGTGTTTATCAATCGAATATCTGTCCATCCCCGCGCGCAGAAAGCGTCCGTATTCGTCGTCGGCCTGTTTGCCGAAAATGCCTGTGCGCAACCCCAGCAATCCAGCCCAGGACAGATGATTCAGCGTGACTCCGCCGACCAGCATTTGCATCATCGAACCATCGTCGAATGGTTCCAGCGCAATCTTTTCTTCGCTGCCGATGATGCGCGGAGTTTTGTACATCAAATCCACGACCATCGAGCCGATGCCTACCAGATCGAATCGTTTTTCGTTCATTGTTGAATGCCGTTTTTCCTTCGGAGTTGGGAGTTTCAGGCGCGCAGTTTATCTGAAAACCAATCTGTACACACCCGTTGCATCATCGTAAGATTGCGGCGCAAAAGTTCTACCTGCAATTCCAATCAACAACCAAATGGAGGTCACGCGATGTCAGGAAACAACCATGACTTTTCACGCCGACGATTTCTAAATCAGGTCACCGCTGCCGGTTTGGCCGCGATTTCTGCTCCGGCAATTGTCCGTGGGCGAAACCTGAACGACAAGCTGAATCTGGCCATCATCGGCGCTGGGGGCAGAGGCGCTTCAAACCTGAAAGATGTCGAAACTGAAAACATCGCCATTCTGTGCGATGTCAACGAAGAAGGCTTGAACAAAGCCGCTGCTCGCCACACAAACGCCCGCAAGTTGGTGGATTTTCGCAAAGTCTACGATCACGCCAAAGAATTCGACGCCGTGGTCATCAGCACTGCCGAACATACGCATGCCTTTGCGACGCTGCCTGCGCTGCAACTTGGCAAGCACGTTTATTGCGAAAAACCGCTGACGCACAACATCTGGGAAGCTCGCGTCATTCGCGAAGCCGCGGCCAAAGCCAAAGTCGCCACTCAAATGGGAACTCAGATTCACGCCGGAGACAATTACCGCCGCGTGGTTGAACTAATTCAAACCGGAGCCATCGGGCGGGTGAGCGAAGTCCACGTTTGGGTCAGCCGCGCCTGGGGTTGGCAAGCCAGCGAAGAAGAATCAAAAGCTGCTGGCGACATTGTGTTCGTGCAAAATCGTCCGGCGACGCCTGACCCTGTTCCGCCGATTTTGAACTGGGAATTGTGGCTGGGGCCTGCGCCTTCGCGCCCGTTCAACAACGTCTATTTTCCCGGCCCGAAATGGTATCGCTGGTGGGATTTCGGCAACGGAACGATGAGCGATTTGGGCAGTCACTGGATTGACCTGCCGTTCTGGGCGTTGAAGCTGGATCACCCGCTGACGGTTGAAGCTTCTGGGCCAAAGCCACACCTGGAAATTGCTCCGGCTTCGATGAAAGCCGTTTACCAATACGGTCAGCGTGGCGCTCTGCCTCCGGTAAAACTGACCTGGTATCAAGGAACGTACAAGCCGCAAATCTGGACGGACAAAGGCATTCCGCAATGGTCGAACGGCGTGTTGTTCGTCGGTGACAAAGGCATGTTGCTGGCCGATTATGGCAAGCTTGCGCTTTTGCCGGAAAGCAAATTCGCTGACTTCAAACGACCAGAACCGTTCATACCGAAATCGCTGGGCCATCACGCCGAATGGATTCACGCCTGCAAAACCGGAGCGCCCACGACCTGCAACTTTGAATACGCCGGCTGGCTGACCGAAGCCAACCATCTGGGCAATGTCGCCTATCGAGTCGGCAAAAAACTGGAATGGGATGCGGAAAAGCTTCGCGCAAAGAATGCACCGGAAAGCGAATCAATGATTCATCGAATGTATCGCAAAGGTTGGAAGCTGGTATGACATCCCTGAAACCAAGCAACCGCAATCGTTTCAGCAAGTTGCTGTTGGTAACATTGGCAATTCTGATAGTTGTGTATTCGTTGGTGCCACAGAGGTCGGTCGCGGCTGAGCCAGTCAGGTTTGGCCGCGACGTTTTGCCGATTCTGGCGGCGAACTGTTTTGCCTGTCACGGCCCCGACGAATCGAAACGCAAAGCCGGGTTGCGACTGGATGTTGAATCCGAAGCCAAAGCCAAACGCCGCAGCGGTTTGCCAGTTGCGCCGGGCGAGCCGGAAAAAAGCTTGATCTTCGCTCGGCTGACCAGCACCGATTCCGATGTCGTCATGCCTCCGCCAAGCGCGCATAAACAAGTCAGCCAAGTGCAGATCGAAACCATTCGCCGCTGGATTGCCGAGGGCGCAGCGTGGGGACGCCATTGGTCTTTTGAGCCGGTCGTCAAACCTGTCATCGCTGGCAATCAGCATCCAGCTAATACTTTGGCAATTGATGCGCTGGTCAAGGCGGCGCTGGCGAAAAAAGGTTTGGCATTGCGCGCACCCGCCTCGCCGCATTCGCTGGTGCGGCGCTTGTGGCTTGATCTGGTTGGTTTGCCGCCGACGCCGGAAATTGCGGACAAGTTTGCGGCTGACAGTTCGCCCGCAGCTTACGAACGAATGGTGGATGAGCTGCTGGCCAGGCCTCAGTTCGGCGAACACTGGGCGCGGATGTGGTTGGATTTGGCTCGGTACGCCGACACCAAAGGCTACGAAAAAGATTTGGGGCGAACCATCTGGCCTTATCGAGATTGGGTGGTCAACGCGCTCAACGCCGACATGCCGCTCGACCAGTTCACACAAGAACAGCTTGCCGGAGATTTGCTGCCGAACCCGACTCAACAACAATTGATCGCCACTGCCTTTCATCGCAACACGATGACCAACGACGAAGGCGGAACCGACAACGAAGAATTTCGCGTCGCTGCCGTCAAAGATCGCGTGGATACAACGGCGCAGGTTTGGATGGGGCTGACGATGGGCTGCGCCAAATGCCATACGCACAAATACGACCCGATTTCGCAAGCGGAGTATTACGGCTTTTACGCGCTGTTCAATCAGACTGAAGACGCTGATCTGTACAC
>JAGNMH010000595.1 GCA_017991275.1 Acidobacteriota bacterium | reverse complement strand
CCGGGCGACTGGATTTCGGACGCCATCACGTGCGGAGCAATTACAGCCAAAGCGGAAATCATCAACGCAGGCGTCATCACCACGCCGGGCGTGGCCTATTTGGCGCGAACGCTTGGGGCCGACGCCGGTGTGGTCATCTCGGCTTCGCACAATCCGTATCAGGACAACGGCATCAAAATCTTTGCGCCTTCAGGGCAAAAAGTTGACGACGAAACCGAACAGGCCATCGAACGCGACCTGCAAGCTGACGCCGAACACTTCCCGGCAATGAGTGACCTGACCGTTGATGCCGACATAACTCTGAAGGAAAAGTATCTGGCTTTTTTGCGCGATGAAATCGGCGCTGGGCTGAATCTGTCTGGACTGAAACTGGTGATTGATTGCGCGAATGGCGCGTCTTACGAACTGGCTCCGCGATTGTTTGCCGCGCTCGGCGCTGAGCTGACGGTCATCAACGACGACCCGACCGGTCGAAACATCAACCTGAACTGCGGTTCGCTGCATACTGAAAAGTTGCAGGCAGCGGTGGTCGAAACGAAAGCAGACGCCGGGTTGGCTTTTGACGGAGACGCCGACCGATTGCTGATGGTTGATGAACGCGGACAGTTGGTGGACGGCGATCAAATGCTGTTCGTCATGGCTGAATACTTTGCCGCGCAAAACAAACTGGCAGGTAACCGAGTTGTGACAACGGTCATGAGCAATCTGGGCTTGGAAGTCGTCCTGCGTGACCGGGGCATCGAAATGGTTCGCACCGCAGTCGGTGACAAAAACGTGCTGGATGAATTGCTGAAAAACGGCGGCAGCGTTGGCGGTGAACAATCCGGCCACCTCATCTTTCCCGAACTCAGTCTGGCCGGAGACGGAATGCTCTCTGCCCTGGAAATGTTGCGAGTCATGGCCGAATCAGAACGCAGCCTGAGCGACCTGACCGCAGGGTTTGTCCGTTACCCGCAAGTGTTAATCAATATTCGAGTTGCGCGTAAACCGGCGCTGGATTCGATTGAACCAATCAAGTCGGCAATGACCGCTGTCGAAAAAGAGCTTGGCGACAAAGGCCGTCTGCTGGTTCGTTACTCCGGCACTGAAAACCTGGCTCGCGTCATGATCGAAGGCCAAAACGAAACCACAATTCGCAATCAAGCTGAATCTTTGGCTAAGCTGATCAAAGAACAGATCGGCTGATGAAAACCGAGTTCACGGCTTACAATTGTCCCTGCACTGGGGGAAGCAAAAGCAGCGTTCAGAATCGAATATTCTGAACGCCGCTTTTTATCCGGTTCTTTTGCTTCGAAGTATTAACAGCCGCAACGTAACCTGACGGTTCTGGTTTGAACTTGTACGCCTCTTTTACATTGGCGCTCGCGACGATAAGAAACGAAACTACCTTGTTGGTTTTGCAGCATACAGGTGAAAAAAGTATTGCGGCAGTCTCGCCCGGTTTCGCTCCAGGCCGACCATGCGCCGCAACCGAAACCAAGCTTTGCGTTATCTGCATCATTTTGCGCGACTGGTTTGCTGCCAGTCGGTTCATCAAAGTAAACCAACTCTTTTCCGTCAGTTCCTTTTTCATAAACCAACTTGCCGAATTCTGGTTTCTGACCAGCCGCCAAGCGAGCATTGGGCTTGATAATGATGATGATTATGATGACCCGCGGGCGGCTTGCTACCTTTTCGTTTGGCGCGGGCTGCGGATATTTCAAAGCCTTCGTTTTACCAAAATCCAATTCCTCTCCCTGAGCAGCCAGCATTTCAGTAGCTTCGAGAATCTTGGGGTTTTTACGAATGGTGCGAAGCTCTGCTTCCGAAACCTGCTCTTCTGCGATCGGCTGAACGGCGATGTTTTGTGGAGCGGGAGCCGGTCGTTGCTGAGCAGTCGCGTTTTGATGACCGTAATTCCAGATAACTGCCGCGCCAATCAACATAGCTGCCATGATGATCCCTTTAATTTTGTTGGTCTTTCCGTGCATATTTTCCTCCGGGTTGTGTAAGTTGGGTGGGTGGCCCGTAGCTCACCCCGTTCATGTGCTTGCAATCGTTGTGGATTCCATTGCCGTAAGAGTTGAGTCGTCCGGTGATATTATCGAGCCGAAGAATTTTTCCAGATCGGTAAGGAAAACGACGCTGCAATGTTATTCCTGAAGTTTCGTTATTTTCCGACTTAAGCTTTCACCCTGGTATGTGGCCGACACTAAAAACATCACGGCAGGTATTTCTGATTTTTTGCAGGTAGGAGAAAAAAAGGCTGAGGGCAAGTTGAGCAAATTTCAGGTACTGGCAGCGCGCCATCCTATTTTGCAAACAAGCATTCATATTGGCCGGGACGCGAAATTACGAACTTTCAAGCAAAAGCTGGCCTTCACGCTTTCGCCCCGACTTTGGAGTTGGGGGAGGAAGGCGAAAGCGTAAAGGCTGGACAGTCAAAAACATTGACTGACGGGGGATTTATACTCGAACAAAGTCTTGCACCAGGTAGGTGACTTCCGCATATCCATCGGCAGTCAAAGCCTCTTTCGGACGAGCAAAGATGTTCCAATCGTGTTCAGCGGCAAGGTATAAGAGGTCAGCCAGTGCCCTGTAATTGGGATGAGTCATCGGGATGAAGTAATAACCATCCTTCGGGTTCATGTCAGTTTTTACTTCTGAAGCTTTTCCGCCAAATCGAAAAAATAGCTTGTCGGTGTGGGGGTAGATTCGTGTAATTCTTCCGTGGTTATTTTCATATTGCCAATTTGCCATTGCGAACTCCTTTTTGCTGAGGCTTACCAGCACGAAGCCGGTAAGCAATTTTGGTTTTCCCTCAACCAAATTGCGTTGAGGCTGAGTGTTGAACTGCAAAAACAGGCACGCAGTAAGTGTGGCGGGCCATTACTCCGTGCTGGCTTCTGCTGAATCCTGCCTAAACCGCAAGATTGAAAGGCGAGGTGAATCGCCGGGAAGCCACGTTTCAAGTAACTTCCGTTTCGACTCTCCCCCTCGCTCATCTTGAAAAAAGAGCTATTTTGAGAAACAGGAACCGACGACTTCGCCTCCGGACTTCAGCCAATCACCGCTAAAGAGTGAAAGAGCCTACGCCCAACTGTCATTGCCGACTCCTGCTTCCACTGAGGTATGTCCGCAACACGCAAAACATCACGGCGGGTGTCGCGGGTGTCTCTTTTTTATTGCAGTGTGGGATTTGAAAAAAGCTGAGGGCGGTTTTGCGAACCTTATCGCGCTGGCTGCAAGCGCGGAAATACTTTATGCCTTGAGCGACTAGCAATAATTCCATCTTCACACAACTCGTAACGAAGAGGACATAAGCACTAGGTAGAGCTAGAGCACTAGCAAAATGGTTACAACAAAAACTTGTCCTTGCTGTAGCCCGCCTTGTCACAGTGCCAGACAAAACAGAGATAACACTTTACGCAGCACAATGCTGTAATAATCTTCCAGCACATTAATCAATGGAATTAGTAGTTGAGTTCTTGGAAAACCCCTCCATCTAGCCGAACAAGAAACCGTTCAGCTAGTGCTTTGACCTCGATAACGTAAAAAGGGGAAAAAGCTGAAAGAGATTGCCCACAAGGCAACCATAACATTTCAGTCAAAGGTTCATTGATTTGCTGTGTAAATGCATTTTTCCATTTGTTAGGCAACTCACCCTTTATCTGCGCAATTAGGTGTTGTCGTTCCTGACTATTGTCGAGTAGAAGAGGGCTTTCAGAATAATATAGTGAATCGAGATATTGACCAGTCGGCGCATCTACTCGTACTAACGCAGCGCTACTTCCATCTGGCCTCAGCATAGGAATTAAATAGTAGTCACGTCCGATGACATCTAGTCTTCGCACAAGCCGAGGAACACCAAAATTGGTGCCAGCCAAGTATTGGTTGCAGGGTGGGTTTGTAAACAGGCCAAAGCTTTGCATTTGAATACGCACCGAACGCTCGCTAAACGGCTCGTTCGGCCTACCGAATCGGCGAATCGGGAATAATCTAGGGAGAAAAGGCGGTTTTATTAATGGAAAGATCGGTCTTTTTCCGATAACCAATGGTGTGTTTAAGTCTAAGCAAATAGCCGTTCGACTATAATGCGGGAAATTATAGTCACCAATCTTATTATTGATATGTATCAATACTTTTTTGCATAGATCATTCTGACTGTGAGGGTTCTTTCCTTTGGACAACTTAAAATATGGGTCGTGTCCATAAAAACCATCGTTTTCAAATTTAAACAAAACGATCCAATGGGCAAAGTAG
>JAGNMH010000594.1 GCA_017991275.1 Acidobacteriota bacterium | reverse complement strand
GTTCCTGCCTATGAACTTTCCATTCATCGCAACTTTGGTTTTGTTGACCGGTTTAATCGGTTTGGTCTTGTCGCTGTTTTTGTCAGCGTGGCGCTATCGCGCTCGCGTGGTTGCCCAAGCCGACCCGAACTCGCCAAATCTGCAAGAAGATTTCGGCCCGCGATTGACCAGCCAGCGATTGCGTTGGGTGCGATGGGCTTTTGCGCTGGCGGTGCTGGCAGCTTTGGGATTTCATTTTTACTGGGGATTGTTTTCAACAGGCCCGCTTGGTTCAGACGCTGACTTCGCTGGATTGAAAGCTCGCCGAGATCAGCGCAACCGCCGCGAAAACGAAAGCACATTGCGCGGCTGGATTTATGACCGCCACAAAGACACTCGCCGAGCATTGGCCAAATACCGTTACCTGAATGGTGAGATCAAACGCGATTACCCGCTTGGAGCGGCGGCTTCGCACATCGTGGGTTTTGCGACTTTGGTTCGCGGAGAAGACGGACTTGAACGCGCAGTCGCCGCGCCGCCTGCACCCAAAGATGAAAAAAGCTGGTGGCAGAAACTGACCGATTTCAGCAGCGAACCTCCGCGTCCGGCTGTTGGCCAGGATTTGGCTTTGACGATAGATTTCGATTTGCAGCGAGCCGCCGCCGATCAACTGCAAAACAAACGCGGCGCAGTGGTTATGCTGAACCCGCAGACCGGAGAAATTCTGGCCATGGTCAGCACGCCGGGTTTCGATCCTGACGATGTGAACAACGATCCAACCTGGGCAAAACTGCAATCCGACGTCGCCCGCAAGCCAATGCTCAACCGAGCGATCAACGAATACTATCTGCCTGGCTCAACGCTGAAGACGATGACAGCCGCCGCCGCGATTGACGCTCGACTGGACGATAAAGTGTTTACCTGCCGAAGCGAGGGCTGGACTCCGCCCGGTTCAGGTCGCCCGATCCGCGATGACGAAGGTGAATCGCACGGCTCAATCGGATTGCTGGAAGCTTACACGCACTCCTGCAACCAGTACTTCGCGCAACTTGGCGTCGAAGTCGAACGCCAGCGCATGGGCGAAGCCGCCGCGCGGTTTGGCTTGAAAGTTTTTGATACTGGCGGCGAATCGTTGCGAGCAGGCTTTGCGCCGAATTTCTGGAATACTGAAAACCCTGTTTTGTCAGGGGTTATGTCTCCGCGTTATTCGACCTTTGTCGCTGGCAAAACAGTCACGAAATACGACTTGGGTTTGGAATCAATCGGGCAGGGATTTGTGCAATTGACTGCGTTGCAGATGGCTATGGTTGCCGGAGCCGCCGCCAACAACGACGGCAACGTCATGAAACCAACAATGGAAATGGGGCGCCCGCCCATTGCGATGAGCCAGGCAATGTCGCCTCAAACCGCCGCGAAGATGCGAACTCTGATGGCTTCAGTCGTCCAGCGTGGAACCGCCGCCGGAGCCTTCGGCGGATTGATTCGCGGCCGCATCAACGCTGGAGGCAAAACCGGGACGGCTCAACGCACAGTTCCTGAAATTGATCCGCAAACCGGCAAGCCGAAAACTTACATTGACCGCAGAGGTAAGATCAGAACCAAGATGGCCGAAAAACACCGCATAGATTCCTGGTTCATAGGATTCGCGCCGGTCGAAAATCCTCAAATCGCCTGGGCTGTAATTGTCGAAGAAGGCGGTTACGGATCAAAAACCTCCGCGCCGATTGCGGGGAATTTGCTGCTGAAGGCGGACAACCTGGGCTTGCTGAAACCCCCTCAACCGGTCGCCACGCCTTCGCCACAGCGAAATGCCAATCGTTGAGCATAAGCGGCAGTGTCTGTAGAATCCGCGACCGGAGGTTGAGTTATGAGTTTCCCAGTTTTAGTCGAAGCAGAAAATGGATATTTCGCGGCATCGCTGCTAGGCGCAGTTAATCTCCGTGTTGTCGAACCAACGCGAGATGAGGCCGTTGCCGCGCTGAAAACGGAATTGCAGCAGCGAATCCAAAAAGGCGAATTGTTGTCGGTTGAAGTCGGTGAACTGGCTACCATCGGAGTTTCTGATCTGGTCGGGAAGTACAGAGACGATCCGACGCTCCGCGAAATTTGCGAACAAGCCTATCAGTTGCGCGATGCCGAGAATGTGAAATGATCGCTTTTGACACCAATGTGCTGACGGAAATTTTGCTTGGCAACGAAACTTGCCTGGCACGGGCGGCAGCGGTTCCGGTTCAAGAGCAATCTGTCCCCATCATCGTTATCGAAGAAATCATTCGCGGCAGACTGACAATCATTCGTCAGGCCGAAGCAGGCAAAGCCAAAATCAGCCTCGAACGCGCGTATCAATTCTTTCAAGAAACTTTCACCGATGCGCGCCGCCTGCAAATTCTTTCTTACAACGCCACGGCAGATTCCATTTACCAGCGTTGGCGGCAACAAGGCATTCGCGTTTCCACGCACGACCTTCGCATTGCAGCCATTTGCTGCGCCCACAAAGCCAAATGGATTACCCGCAACCGCAAAGACTTTGAACTGATTCCAGAACTGATCGTGGAGTTTTGGTGACCAAAGAACTTTTTCCTATTAGCTGCATCCGCCGAAAACCCGCGAAGAGTATTTGGCTACGCTCGAAAAACAGAGACTTGGCAAAACTGTTGACGCGATTCGAGAAAGCGGCTGGATTGAATAACTGGCTTTTATTCGCTGGTCGAAAATCTTCAAATCGCCTGGCTGTAATTGTAAAGACAGCGGTTAGGGAGCCAGAACCTCCGCGCTGATTGCGGGGAATTTGTTGTTGAAGGCGGATAACCTCGACTTGCTGAAACCGCCACAGCCACAACCCCAACCCAGCGGAAAACCCGCACGGCAAGAGCGTTAAGCTCATGAAGGCCGGACGATTTTGCGAAGCTCTTCGGCGAACTGAATCATCTGATGATTGACCTTCTTCAGATCTGTCACCAGTTCTGCATACCCAATGAATTGTTTCTGGATTTCCTGTGGAGACAAGTCTGGATATTTATCAAGTTCAACCGCGTACCAACGCCGGAATCGCGCTTGCCATTGCGTCAGATGTGGGCGCAAGCCTTTGTTCAATGTATCTATAAGAACCTCGCTCAACTTTTGCGCATCAAAGGATTCTCGCAGTTTTTGCGCCGGAACACTTTTGATCAGTGAGCGAATCTCCTTAAAAACTGCATACCAGGAATCATAGACTTCGACAATGACGTCATGGTCTTCGTCAAATTCCAACCCTACTTTGCGTGTAATCAATTCTGTCCAGGCCTGATGTGCGATCTTTAAAACTTCATGATTAGGTTTAATCGTGACTTTACCGCCACCAAACGGCACCTCAATTTGCACAGTCTCCCAATCCCGTAAGATCGAACGCCGACGCCACCAGTAAATCCCACCGATCAGCACTGCTACTACAATTATTATTAGCGGATGGACCGTAAAGCTGATGCTTCCATCTTCTGTCAGTTTCAATGCCAAAATTTCCTTCATAACCTACACCTCTGTTGATCTTGATAGAACCAAATTTGATGGCAAATCACACTACGCACACTGTTGCACATTTTCGCCCGCCGCTATATGCCATATCTCGTCAGGAAGCCTCCCCACTTGAACATTTCTGTTCTGCCAGTCCTGGATGAGGTATCCGATAACGACTGAAGTAGGTATTCTGACATTGGTCGAAACGCCAATGTTCAAATGTCAAAGCTTGCTCTACTAAAACCCTACTCTCGTGGAAGCTTTGACAATAAATCCATTAGACTTGCAGCAATAAAATCTCTAATACCCTTTTGATCTACAGACTTATTCTCTTTCCAGTTCCCCTCCCACTCATGAGACGACTTGTCGGCTCGGAGGGTAGGCCAAACAGGCCGAGTATCATCCAGACGGATTATATGCACCATAAAACCCTGATGCTCTTTCTTACGTTTCATCGCTGCCGCCAATTCGTCGTAACAGTGAGGGCTTGCTGCATATTCTGCACACCAAAGCGCCAGAAACACTTTACAGCCTTTAAGTTGATAGTCTATCGTTTTCTTAATTGAGTCACCGCTCTTAATACCTTCTTCATCACGAAAAAGCGTGATCCAAGGGAACCGTCTTAAGAATGCCTCTACATAGTCTGCCTCTTGTGGCCGCGCCCAAGAATAGCTTAGGAAAACATGATGGCTGACTCGGTGCCTATGAGCTTTGCGAACTCCCTCTATAAGCTCTATGGCGCGTCTGACCCCATCAGGCGATGTTAGAGCATCTACAAG